>JBDTLL010000018.1:0-17761 GCA_039934815.1 Daejeonella sp.
TTTATTATCTCTTTGCCAATTTTATAGAATTTACAGAAACAGTACCTACCGGGAAGGAATTAACCGACTTTTTAAAAACGGCTTATGAACATCACGGTAGTGAGAACATATTTGACAAGGCTAAAGAGGCTTTTAATCTGGATGAAAAGTACCGCGAAAATTTTGACAAATTACATTATACCGCTATTCTGCCATTAAAACTATTGCTTTACAAAGAAGTATTAACTCTTTTACAGGATATTGTAGTAGACCGAAAGCAGATATTTTTAATCACCAACGGCAAGTTGGAGGTTCAGATAAATAAAATCCGGCAGACCGAGTGGAATGGTTTGGAAAAGTATTTGAAAGTGTTTTTTGCAGAAGAAATAAAACTTAAGCCAGAAAGCGACGTATTAGATCAAGTTTTGAAGGATAATAATATTGTGCGTAAGGATATTATGATCATTGGAAATTCATCAACGGATGAAGAATTTGCAGCTTCTTGTGGTGTGGATTATGTGCCTGTAAGCAGCTTCCTGTAGAAAGAAATAAAACAAAGGATAATCCGTTTTGGTTATCAGTTGAAGAAATATACAAACAAAAATGTTAGAAAATAAGAACCACAAGGGCATGAATTATTTTATGCTCTTTTTTATATCACTAAGTTTTATATTCTCATCCTGCAGCAAAGACCCCGTAATTAACCCGGTTTCAGACCGCTACGAGGTAAAGGTGGACGTGAGAGATTCTGCTTATCTAAAAATCAAGGATATATATTTATGGTCGGAACTTTTGCCGTCTATAGAAGAATTTAAGCCCAGAAATTCGGCAGATATTTTTGCGGTAATGGCCAAAGTAAGAACGTACCAGCCCTTAGACCGTTTTAGTTTTGTAGAGAAAAATGCAGATACAGATAATTCCAATCAGGGTTTAGATACTGATTTTGGTTTCCTGGTCAAGTTTTTTTCAGGAACTACGGATTTAAGAGTCAATTATGTGTACAAAAGTTCGCCTGGCGGAAATGCAGGAGTAACGCGTGGATGGAGAATTTTGGAACTAAACGGAAAAACTATTGATGGCTCTAAACAAGCTGATTTAGATTATTTGAACGATGTTTTTTTGGGCACCAAACAATCTGCTGATTTTAAATTCCAGAAACTGGATGGAACGGTTGTGAGTATGACTTTGAATAAAGGTATGTATGCTTTAAACACGGTGTTGTATAAAAACATTTATACCTACGGATCCAAAAAAATAGGCTACATGGTGTTTAATGAATTCTCGGGAATATCATCTGTTTACGAGTTAACAAATGCCATTGATTATTTCCAGTCTAACGGTACCAATGAAATGATTGTTGATTTGCGCTATAACCGCGGAGGTTTTGTATCTACACAAGATACTTTAGCCAATATGCTGGCTCCGCAAAGTGTTGGTCGCGGAAAGCAGATTATGTATAAATATATATTCAACCAGAAATATTCCAGCTGGAATGAAACTACATATTTCAATAAAGCAAGTAACCTGAATCTTAATAAAATTGTATTTATTGTAACGCCGGCATCGGCATCAGCCAGCGAATTATTGATTAATAATTTACGCCCGGTAATGAATGTAAAACTGGTTGGAGAAAACAGAACTTATGGTAAACCGGTTGGGTTTTTCCCGATTCCGGTGTTTAATTATAATATATATCCCGTGTCTTTTAAAACTGTAAATAGCGTAGGTTCTGCAGATTATTACGAAGGTTTTCCTGTTGATAAAAACACGGTCGATGATCTTTCCAGAGATTTTGGAGATGTAAATGAAGCCAGCTTAAAACAAGCTTTGAATTATATAAATACAGGCGCATTTACAGCCATAACTCCAAAAAGAATTTTATCGTCATCAGGTTCTGTGAGTGAGTTTCAGTTAAATGGAATAAATGAATACCTGAACAAGCCAGTTCGTAAGATTTCCATAGAGAACAGACCTTCAAAAATGCCGACACCAATTCGGGATTTGCAGAGTAAATTCAAATAATAATTTAAAAGGAACTTAAACCCGCTTCTAAGCGGGTTTTTTCTTTTGAAAAATATTTGTCCGGTGCAATACAATTAATTAAATTAGGTAAGTGCTTAATAATTAATTAATAAAACCATGAGTTTACGTCTGGGCGACACAGCGCCAAATTTTACAGCAAAAACCTCTGAGGGGGAAATTACTTTTTACGATTATGTTGGTGATAGTTGGGTGGTGCTTTTTTCGCATCCCGCAGATTATACCCCAGTTTGTACTACAGAACTTGGCAGAACAGCATCGTTAAAGGACGAGTTTGAAAAAAGAAACGTTAAAGTAATCGCCTTAAGTGTTGATTCACTCGAGTCGCATAAAGGCTGGATTCAGGATATCAACGATACGCAGCATGTGGAAGTTAACTTCCCAATTATAGCCGATGAAAATAAGGAAGTGGCAATGGCTTATGATATGATCCACCCAAATGCTTCAGAAAATTTCACAGTGAGATCCTTGTTTATCATCGGTCCTGATAAAAAGATCAAATTGATGATTACTTATCCAGCATCTACGGGCCGCAATTTTCAGGAAGTATTACGCGTAATAGATTCTTTACAGCTTACCGCCAATTACAGCGTGGCAACTCCCGCCGACTGGAAAGAAGGGGAGGATGTGGTTGTGATTCCCGCAATTGCAACAGCAGATATTCCGGCAAAATTTCCAAAGGGTTTTAAAGAGATCAGACCGTATTTACGTATGACGCCGCAGCCGGATAAATAAGAAATGAACCGCCTGTTTTAGTTAAAAGAGCAATTTATTTGAAGTGTCTCTAATAGTAAAAGAAAGGCAAATAGCGCAAACACCTATTTATGAATATATTTTAATTGATTATCTATTATGAAAAATGGTAAAGTAAAGTGGTTTAACACTCAAAAAGGTTATGGTTTTATTGTTCAGGATGACGGCAGAGACATCTTTGTACATTTCAAGGATGTTGATGGTGGAGTGAACTCGCTCCGGGATAACGACGATGTGCAATTTGAAGTTGCCGAAGGCCGAAAGGGTATGCAAGCAGTAAATGTTAGAAAAATTTAGTTCCCCTTATATTAAACCCTTAAAAAAAGAATCCTCTGCCAGGATTCTTTTTTCATACCAGTCTGTGGCAATGTACGGCAAGTAATTCTTCTCCCGGTCCGTTTACAAATAGTAAATAGTCGTCTCCGCCGTCTTTTATTTTGTGTTTCTTTTTGATTTCCGCCGGCTGCAAAGGAAAGTTGCGGCTAATTACATTTGCTGTCTTTACGGAATTTAATTTCCCGAAATCGCTATAACTCCAGATTTTTAATATTTTAAAAGTTCTACCAATAAAATGGTTTACTTTTTCTGTTGATGTATAGATATGCGTATTCTGCTGAAGTTTTAATACGCCAAAATCTCTGGAAATTAATTTAAAGCAACCAGCTTTTAGTAGAGCTACATCAGGTTCATACAGATATTTCAAGGGCTTTGAATAATTACTGATCTGATAATTTTTCTCTTCGGATATTGTAAACGTATATTTTTCTACTCCTGTGTCGGTTAATGCGGAACAAATTATCTCAGGTTCTTCTTCAAAACCTTTTTTAACGAGAAAAAGTAATTCTTTGCAATCGTTTTTTACGCTCACAACATGCACTTCCTTTACATTTTTAAGTTCTTTCAACGCAGAACTAATATCCAGTAATGGAGAAGACTTTATTAAGAGCGTATCTGCTTTCTCAAGCAAAGCATTAAAATGTGCTGGTATATTTGGTTCGCAATCTTCCAGTTTAAATACTTTTTGAGACTCAACTCGTCTGGATGGATCTATATAAATGCAGGAGTATTTTTGATTTTGAGATAACAATTTTTCAATCCCGTCACCCTGAAAAAACTCGATATTATCAGCGCCTAATACTTTCGCGTTGTTTTTAGCAATCTCGGATAGTTCAGCATTTTGTTCGCAATGAAAAACCTTTTCAAATTTTTTAGAAAAGTAATAACTGTCCACTCCAAAACCGCCGGTTAAATCAATCAAAGTATCTCCTGAAACTAATTCAGACTTATAATTTGCTGTAATTTCTGAGGAAGTTTGTTCAATAGATAATTTAACCGGAAAATAAATTCCGGGAGTATTAAACCACAAAGGAAGTTTTTTCTCGGTACGCTTTTTACTTTCTATTTGTATTGCCAGCTCTTTACTGCTCACTGCTGCAAAAGGCGATTTAGAAAAAATAATCCGACTAATATCAGCTCCCAGATTATCTGAAATAAATTTCTGGACTTCGGTATTTAAAATATTCTGATTCAATTATTTTAAAACTAATTGAGCTGTATTTCGGCTAAGTTGTTCCATTAAAATAACTTTTCCTTCGCTTAGGCTTGAAATGGTTTCCGGCTTAAAATAGCGGATAGTATACAATTCAAGTTCAGTATTGTATTTGGTCTTAAACTCCGCATCCAGGCTCGACAAAAGTTTTTCAAATTTATTCTGATGATAATCCAGACAAACTGAAAAGCTTAGCGCCGAAATTTGCATCATATTTATTTTCAAATGTAGATCTGAAAACATCCCGAACAAAGATTTCAGATGCTCTTCGGTAATAAATGAAAAGTCTTTAAGAGATATAGAGGCTAAAACCTGATTCTTTTTAACAATAATTGCCGGCTGATCGGTAGAAATCCATGCATCATTTTTAATAACTGTTCCCGCTTCTTCAGGATTTAAAAATGGCTTTACCAGCAAAGGAATACCAGCGTGAAATAAGGGTTTTATGGTTTTAGGATGTATTACAGTGGCACCATAGTAGGTCATTTCCATCGCTTCTGTGTACGGAAGCTGTTCGTATTTTATCGTTTCCGGAAATAATTTTGGATCAGCGTTTAACACACCCGGCACATCTTTCCAAATGGTAACAGATTCTGCATTAAGCGAAGAAGCAAAAATTGCGGCGCTAAAGTCAGATCCTTCACGACCTAAAGTAGTTGTAAAATTCTCTGAAGTTCCGCCGATAAATCCCTGTGTAACGATCCTTTTTTTTGCTAAAATTTGCGGCAAGTCTTTTTGAATGATTTCCCTGGTTTTTTCCCAGTTAATAATTCCTTCACGGTAGGTATTATCCGTATGAATATATCCGCGGGCATCCAGCCAATGACTTTCAGTTCCGATAAAATTTAGATAAGCAGCAACGATCCGGGTTGAAATTAATTCCCCAACGGAAACAATTTGATCATAATTGAAATCATAATCGGGGTGAGGCTCATCTTCTAAAATCCAGTCAATTTCAATAAACGTATTGGCAACTTCATCAAAAACCGGATGATTGTGGTCGCTGAAAAGCTCCAGTAAAATCTGTTCGTGATATTCTTTAATCTCTTCGAGAATCTGATGCGGGTCGGAAGTTTGGTTAACATAAGCATCTGTTAGCTTTTCTAATGCATTGGTGGTTTTCCCCATTGCAGAAACTACAATCAACAATTCATTCTGCTGATTTAATGACACCACTTTTGCGAGATTTTTAACACCCTCCGCATCTTTAACAGACGCACCTCCAAACTTATAAACCTGCAGCACCTAAATTAAATTTATTTGATCTTTTGATAATGAGGCGTTTAACCAGCCCGCTTCAATATATGAATTGTATTTTTTGTAAAAATTAATTGCCGGTTCGTTCCAGTCTAAAACCTGCCAGGTCATTCCATTATATCCTTTTTCAACCGCTTCTTCAATCAACTTATCGAAAATTAATTTACCAATTCCTTTGCCTCTTAATTGTTCGGTAACAATCAGGTCTTCAAGATATAACCTGCAGCCTTTCCAGGTTGAATAACGGATATAATAAAGTCCGAAACCCTGTACAATGCCATTTTCTTCTGCAACAAATGCTTTCCAAACCGGTTTTTCTCCGAAGCCCGCATCTTCAAATTCTGCTAAAGAAACAGTAACTTCTTCCGGCGCTTTTTCATAAACCGCAAGTTCATTAATCAGTTCCATTAGTCTGGAACAATCTTCCCGGCGGGCAACTCTAATATTTATACTCATAAACTGTGTTATCTTGATCCAAAAATTGTGCTTCCTAAACGTATCATGGTGCTTCCCTGTTCAATAGCGATTTTATAGTCTGAAGACATGCCCATCGAAATTTCTTTAAAGCTTTCTTCTTTGCGGAAAAAAGATTCTTTTAAACCTTTGAAAAGGGTTTTAAGCTCATAAAATTCTTCGCGAATTAATTTAGGATTTTCTGTGTTTGTGGCAATTCCCATCACTCCGGTTATACGCACATTTTTCAATGAAGCAAATTCATCAGATCTCAAAAGCTCAACAGCTTCGTCAAAACCCAAACCATATTTTGTGTCTTCATCAGCAATGTAAATCTGCAAAAGACAATCTATAACCCGTTTGTTTTTTGCCGCTTGCTTGTCTATTTCCTGCAATAATTTAAAACTGTCAACAGATTGTATTAAGCTTATGAACGGTGCAATCATCTTCACTTTATTAGTTTGCAAATGACCAATCTGATGCCACTCAATATCTTTGGGTAATTTTTCCTGCTTTTCTACCAATTCCTGTACGGTATTTTCGCCAAATATCCGTTGCCCGGCCTGGTAAGCTTCCATAATTTCCTCTGCGGGTTTTGTTTTGGAAACGGCTATTAATTTCACGTTCACACGTTCTGCTTCTTCCTTAATCGCTGAAATATTAGCTGCTATGCTCATTTATCTGTATTTTTGATTTTTGAAATTGTGGGTAAACCTACAGGTTAACGCTATAAAAAGCAATTTTAAAATAATACACTTGCAAGTTTCTACGCGTAAGCATTTAAACCGAATCTTCAATTATTGAATGAAACAATTATATTTAGTTATAATCCTCTTTTTGCTCATCTCATCTTGTCAGGATGAAAAGCTACCGAAAGGAATTCTTGCCCGGCCAAAAATGGTTTCTGTTTTAACAGATATCCAGTTGGTAGATTCTTATGTTAATCAGATTCCCTACAACGATACGCTGGCCACATTGCAATCTACCGAGTATTACAATGCCATTTACAGGAAATACAAAATTTCCCGCAAGGATTTTGATAAAAGCTTGCAATATTACAGCAAGCAGCCAAAAGTTCTGGATAGCATGTACAGTCAGGTTCTGACTAATTTAAACAAGGCTGAGAAAAAAGTAGGTAAGTCTTTAAAAAAAGTGAATGATCTTCCCGAATAACGCTTTAGAAAAACTAGGATTTCTGGATATAAAGCAATTAATAAAAAGCTTTTGCCTGAGTCCGATGGGTGAGCAGATGGTTGACAAAATACAAATGTTGACCAATTTTGATCACATCAATAAATTTTTAAGGCAAACCAGTGAGTTTAAAAATATCCTTGAAAATGATTCGCCTTTGCCTATCACTCACTTTTTTGATATAAAAAAGCTGGCTGAGAAAGCACGCATTGAAGGCACTTATTTAACTGAGGAAGAATTTTTTCAGGTTTATGTTTCGCTAACAACTGTTTTTTCGGTTATTCATTACTTTAATGAGCGTGAAGGACAGTATCCAAACCTGGAAGCGTTATTTGAGCATTTGCCGGTAGAAAAATCGATCATCAGCAAAATTGATTCAATTATTGACGCGAAAGGGAAGATTAAACCGAATGCTTCGCGTGAGCTTTCTGATATTATTCACAGCTTGGCTAAAGCCGAACAGGAAGCCCGCAAAAAGATCGATCAGATATTTAAATCTGCACAAAATAACAGCTGGACGGCAGACGGAAACCTGACCATTCGTGATGGAAGGGTTTGTATCCCGATGCTGGCAGAAAATAAACGGAAGATTAAAGGTTTTGTACATGATGAATCCGCATCCGGGCAAACCGTTTACCTGGAGCCGGAAGAGGTTTTTCAATTGAATAATCAAATCCGTGATCTGGAATTTGACAAGCGTAGAGAAATAATTAAAATTTTAGTTGCTCTTACGGATGATTTAAGGCCGTTTGTTCCACTATTACTTTCGTACCATGGATTGTTGACCAAACTAGATTTTGTGAGGGCAAAAGCATTGTTCGCTATTGAAATTGATGCGAATATGCCTGTTCTTACTCATCAAGCTGAAATAAATCTGATCAACGCGAGTCATCCTTTACTTTTATTAAATTTCAGAAAAGAGAAGAATACCGTAGTTCCACTTAATATCCGAATTGATGAACATCAGCGGGTAATTGTAGTTTCCGGACCGAATGCGGGAGGAAAATCTGTTTGTATGAAAACGGTTGGTTTGCTGCAGATTATGCTTCAGGCTGGTTTATTAATTCCTGCGGATGAACATTCTAAATGCGGAATATTTAAACAGATTTTTGCCGATATAGGCGATGACCAGTCAATAGAAAGTGATTTGAGTACGTACAGCGCTCACCTTTCTAAGATGAAATATTTTGTTGAGAATGCTAACGCGAAGACGCTTGTAGTGATAGATGAGTTTGGTACAGGAACTGATCCGCAGTTTGGCGGCCCCATCGCGGAAGCTGTTCTTGAAAGTCTGAACGCGAAAAAGGTTCGTGGAGTGGTTACAACTCATTACTCCAATCTGAAGACTTTTGCAAATGCAACTACAGGATTAGAAAATGCGTCGATGCTTTTCAACAATCAAAAGATGCAGCCTTTGTATATTCTGGAGATGGGAAAACCCGGAAGTTCGTATGCTTTTGAAATTGCTCAAAAGATTGGGTTGCCAGCCGATGTTTTGAATTCTGCAAAATCAAAGATCGGCGATCACCAGAAAAAAGTAGATACGCTTTTAGTCGATCTGGAACGTGATAAACGTAAGTTGATTGAAAGCCGAGTTGCGATGGATAAAAAAGAAAATCGTGTAAAAGCTTTACTGGAAGAAAATGAAAAGCTAAAAGCTTATCTGGAAGAAAACCGAAAAGGGATTTTGAAAGATGCCAAATTGGAAGCTCAGAATATTATAAAAGGAGCAAATAAACTGATTGAAAATACGATCTCTGAAATTCGTTCAGTTAGCGCTGATAAAGAGAAAACGCAAACCTTGCGTCAGAATTTGCAACATGAGCTGAAAAAGAACGAGGTAAAAGAAAAGCCGATCAAAAAAGTTGCTGAACCTGCAGATATAAAGGCCGGCGACTGGGTGAAACTGATAGATTCTGAAACAATGGGTCAGGTAATTGATGTGGCAAAAGATAATGTGATTTTGGCCATGGGCGATTTGCGCTCTGTAGTGAAGTTAAAACGGGTAGAGAAAATTTCCAATAAATCTGTTCCAAAAGAAATCAGAAAATCTTCTTATTCCGGTTTAACCGAAGGTATTTCTCAGTTTAGTCCCGAGTTAGATCTGCGGGGCAAAAGGGGAGAAGAAGCACTTTATGAGATTGAGAAATATCTGGATAAGGCCATTATGATGGGATTGCCAAGTTTAAAAATTATTCATGGCAAAGGCGACGGAATTCTGCGCAAACTGATCCGGGAATATCTTAGAAAATACTCTCAGGTAAATCGGATGGAAGATGAACATGCAGATCGCGGCGGCGACGGAATAACTTACGTCTATTTAAACTGATGAACTTTTAAGCGTCCCGCGGGTTGTTATAGGATAAATCGCTTTTCTCATGAAAATCACGCCGATCTTATTCTTCGCATTAATTTTCTGCTCTTTCAATTGTGGTAAGACCAAAGAAAAAAACACTTCTCCGCCGGTTCTAACGGATGCTCAGATCGATATTAAAGTTCTGACAGAAAATTTAAGCCATGTTTGGGAAATTGCCTGGGGAACAGATAACCAACTTTGGATAACGGAGCGTGGCGGAAAAATAAGTCGCGTAGATCCACAGTCGGGACAAATAAATCCGGTTTTCACTATTCCCGATGTAAAATCTACCGGCGAAGGTGGTTTGCTGGGAATGGCGCTTCATCCCGATTTTAAAAATAATCCTTACGTATTTGTTTCTTATAATTATGACCGTTCCGGATCGTACCGTGAAAAAATAGTTCGGTTTACATACTCTGGAGGAACGCTTACAGATCCGAAAATTTTGCTTGATAATATACCGGCAAATTCATTCCACAACGGGTCACGTCTGGCTATATCTAAAGATCAGAAATTATTTTTCAGTACCGGAGATGCGGGCGACCAGCCTGCCGCCCAGAATGTAAATTCGGTAAGCGGAAAAATATTAAGGTTAAACCTGGACGGCACAATTCCATCTGATAATCCAATTTCCGGAAATCCGGTTTGGAGTTTTGGTCATCGCAATCCGCAGGGATTGGTATTTGTAAATGATAAATTATATAGCTCAGAACATGGTCCTGATTCTGATGATGAAATTAATCTGATTGAAAAAAATAGAAATTACGGTTGGCCGGATGTAAAAGGCTTTTGTGATAAAAGTTCGGAAAAAACTTTCTGCGAAGAGCACAATGTAGTCGAACCTCTATTCGCATGGACGCCAACTTTGGCTGTTAGCGGATTGAAATATTATGATAACGACCTAATTCCGCAATGGAAAAATTCATTACTGCTGGCAACATTGAAGGACAATACATTTTACCAGTTACAATTGAATGCGGATGGAAATAAAATTGAATCGGTTAAAGAGATATTTCGCGGAACTTACGGTCGTTTGAGAGGAGTTTGTGTGGCTCCTGACGGGAAAGTATACGTTTCAACCAGCAACGGTTCCAACGATAAAATTATAGTTATCAGTAAAAAGAACTGATAAAAAATGCTTAAACGATTTTTAAAAAAATATCTTTCAGGTTTCTATTCTTAAGGTATTTGTTAATTTCGCTACAAATCAATTCGTATGATCAATAAAGTTGTTGCAAATGCCGACGAGGCCATTAAAGATATTGAAAGTGGAATGACCATCATGCTGGGTGGTTTTGGCCTTTGCGGCATTCCGGAAAACTGTATAAATGCATTGGTAAAAAGAGATATTAAAGATCTGACCTGTATTTCTAATAATGCCGGTGTTGACGATTTCGGAATCGGTTTAATGCTTCAAAAACGCCAGGTAAAAAAAATGATCTCTTCTTATGTAGGTGAAAACGCCGAATTTGAGCGTCAGCTTTTGAGCGGCGAACTGGAAGTAGAACTCATCCCGCAAGGAACTTTAGCAACCCGTTGTATGGCAACCGGATATGGAATGCCGGCTATTTTTACACCTGCGGGCGTAGGAACTGAGGTTGCAGAAGGAAAAGAAACCCGGAACTTTAACGGAAAAGATTACCTGATGGAAATGGCTTTCGATTCTGATTTCGCCATTGTAAAAGCCTGGAAGGGCGATAGCGCCGGAAATTTGATATTTAAATCCACTGCCCGCAATTTCAATCCGGTAATGGCTATGGCAGGTAAAATTACTATTGCCGAAGTTGAAGAATTGGTAGAACCGGGAGAATTAGATCCCGATCAGATTCACACTCCCGGAATTTATGTTCATCGTATTTTTAAAGGTGAGAACTACGAAAAGAGAATTGAGCAGCGCACCGTTAGAGCCAAAGAAAGTAATTCTTAATTACTGAGCCAATTTTTGAACCTATTCAATTAAATCATCAGAATTAATTTCCAACACAAATGTTAGATAAAAACGGTATCGCGAAACGCATCGCTAAAGAAATAAAAGACGGTTATTATGTAAATCTTGGAATTGGTATTCCTACGCTGGTTGCAAACTATATCCCGGAAGGAATAAATGTTGTTTTGCAGTCGGAAAATGGTTTGCTGGGAATGGGCCCTTTTCCGGTAGAAGGTGAAGAAGATCCGGATTTGATCAATGCCGGAAAACAAACGATAACCACACTTCCGGGATCCTCGATCTTTGATTCGGCTATGAGTTTTGGAATGATCCGCTCGCAAAAAGTAGATCTGACAATTTTAGGTGCGATGGAAGTTTCGGAGAACGGAGACATTGCCAACTGGAAAATCCCCGGAAAAATGGTGAAAGGAATGGGCGGCGCCATGGATCTGGTTGCTTCCGCGAAGAATATAATTGTGGCCATGCAGCATGTGAACAAAGCCGGTGAAAGCAAATTGCTGCCAGAATGTACGTTACCCTTAACGGGAATTAAATGCATAAAGAAAGTGGTAACTGAGCTTGCAGTTTTAGACATTTTGCCTGAAGGCGGATTTCGTTTGCTGGAAAGGGCACCCGGCGTAACTGTTGAATATATTAAATCTGTAACCGCCGGAAAACTGATTGTAGAAGGCGAAATACCGGAAATGTCCATATAAAAAGAAATCCCCGAAAGGGGATTTTCTATTTATAAATATTTTGTTGTGATTAAGCTAAAACAGTTTGTTTTAGTTCCTGAGAAAGTTCATAAGTAACGTTGATAATATCGTCAGCAACGTGCGTATTATTCATAATAACTTTATCGCAGGTGCATTTGTACGGAAGCAAATAAGCGTTATATGCCGGTAAAACGTGATTTATCCATTGATACATCACCATGTCGCGGTCATAACCTCTTTCTTCACCATCTCGTTTAATTCTGCGATTTAAAGTGATCTCCTCATCAGCATCCATAAATATGCGCATATCAAAAAGCTCAGAAACCTTTTGATAATGGAAAATAAATAATCCCTCAACAATTATAATAGGAGCAGACTTAATCGTCATCATTTTCGCTTTTTCCTGAGAAACATTAAAAGTATATTGTTTCTTTTGGATAGTTCCTCCGCTTACCAATTGGGTTAGATCTTCCAGTAGCTTTTCGTCATCAATTCCTTCGGGTAGGTCAAAATTGATCCAGCCGTTCTCGTCAATGGCCTGCATTTCTTTAGGTCTGTAATAGTCATCCTGGGAAACCAGGCAAATATCTTCTGCGTTGAAATGATTTAGAAAACAGTTAAGAAAAAATGTTTTGCCAGATCCGCTGCCACCGGCAATACCTATTACAAAAGGCTTATTATTCATTAGGGATACCGTATACAATGTTAACCTGAAATCTTTTATCCAAAGCTCCAACCATATCGGCGGCAGCTTTTGTGATCACAATTATAACGTCTTTGGTCGATTCATTTTCGGTGAATTTTCCAACGACTTTTGCAAAGGTACTTTTTGTTGTCATGGGATTGGTAACTTTTATTACCGTTCCAATGGGTGCTGTACGGTGTAAGGCCAGCATTTTTGTTCCGTCAATGTTTGCATCGTCTATCCAGGTGGCAACGCCTCGTTCGTCAACTTCCTGTAAACCATACCTGGCGGGAGGTAATCTTAGCCTGTCGCCGGCATTTACGCTACTATCAATTTGGGTAGGTGCATTCTGGCGGCCCTGCGTCATACTGGCGGGAACGTTTAAGGGAACCGAAGTTGCTGCTCTTACCTGATTTTCAGCAGCACCGTATCTCACTTTTAGTATTTGCCCGGCAGCAAGGGTGTTTTCTTTTAAATTATTTAGCTGTTTAATATCGTCAACCGTACTGTTAAACTTGCGTGAAATTGCGTAAAGAGTTTCTTTGGGCCCAACTTTATACTCAATGATGGCGATTTTACTTTCGGGGTTTTTGGAGTTGACTTTTCCGGAAGTTTTTACTGATATATAATCTCTTTCTGTTGGAACCCTTATTTCGGAACCCGGTTGTAAAGATTTGTTTTTATTGTATTCTATAACCGATTGTGGACTTACGTTGTACTTACGTGATATTGAATAATAACTTTCTTTTGCCTCTACTCTGTGTACGATAAGTTTTTTACCGTTTAAATTTTCAGTTCCGACAGAATCTAATAAAGTTGATGCCCGGGTATTGATTGAAAACACGAATAAAAAGCAAATAGAGAATAATAGTCTTATCTGCATTGATGATTTTTTTAATGTGTGCAATTATACTAAAAATGAAACAAAATGTGTGTTTCAATATTTAACATGGGGATTAGTTTTGTTGTATTCTAAACGTTAGATTACGGATTTGTTGCGTTAAAGTTCTATTATTTAATCTTCCAGGGAGAAAGTAAAATCAATGTCAGAAGGCAAAATTAAGTCACTGATGGCTGGAAAATTGTACTATCTAACCAAATTAAAACCTTTAAAAATCAAACTATGAATGCGAAAGAAATAAGTTTAGAAGAAAAAGAAGTTAAACCAATTGTAGATCAGTTAAATGATCTGCTTGCCAATTATCACATTCATTACCAAAAACTAAGAGGATGCCATTGGAACGTGAAAGGGGCTCACTTTTTTTCTCTGCATATTAAATTTGAAGAATTATACACCAATGCCCAAATAAGTATTGATGAATTAGCCGAACGAATTCTAACTTTAGGAAAAGCACCGCACAGTACGTTTGCTGATTATCTAAAAGTTTCTGAGATTAAAGAAATAAACACTATAGGCATGAAAGATACTGCCATGGTTGAAGCTATTTTAGAAGATTTTTCTGACCTGATTGAAATGGAAAGACAAATTATGACCACAACCGCTGATGCGGGAGATGATGGTACAAATGACCTGATCAATAAATTTATGCAGTTTCAGGAAAAAAATACCTGGATGCTGAGATCCTTTGCAGGAAAAAATTAACCCAAAAAAAAGCCTGAATTTCTTCAGGCTTTTTTGGTTAGAATTTACTTCCTATGGTCAGAAAAACATTATTGACCGAGTTTTTAACATCCGCTCTCGGGCCATCACCTGCGGTTAAGGTATAGGGTTTATAATTGGAATTATAATTTACATTCTGATATGCCAGGTCTACATAATAATTGTTAATGCGATAACCAAGACCGGCACTTAAAGTTTCAGTTTTTAAGGCATTGGTTGCATCTACACTTTTATACGGACTTCCTTTAATTCCATATCCCGCCCTGAGCATTAAACTTGAAAGTTTGTATTCTGCGCCAACGCGATAGTTAATTGCATTTTTATAGTTCTCTCTCACACTTAAATTATTATCTGAAATTACATCGATATTAGAATTGTCTACAGACGTAAAACGGATATTCTGATAACCAACATAATCTACATCGGCAGATATAAAGCCCTGATTATTTACGAAAACCCCAATACCTCCGCTAACTTTTAAAGGTGTGCGAAGTTTATAAGAGAAATTATAATCTTGAACATTATTCTGGTAAGTAGAATCAATTCCATTCCGGCCATATTCAGTATCCAAAACTTCAGAATAACTATCGTCAATTGTGTACCAGGTTGGTGTTTCAATGTTTGCACCAAGCCTCACAAACTGATTAGGTCTAACGATTACCCCCAATTTTCCATGTACACCATTTCCGGTTGTGTATTGGTTCTGCCGAAAAGAGAGCTTATAATTATTATCCTCGGTAACATTGTAACCGGTTTCTTTATATTCTGCATCAGAAGTATAATCAATATTTGATAAGCCAATACTGGCTCCAACATAAATCATATTACTATAATTTAATCCGGCGGCAAGGTTGATATCAGATTGAGAACCTAAACGCATATCAGATTTGGTCTGGATATTATTTACATCCGTTTCCGGAAAATATCCCTGAGAATCATAACCGATCAAATAATTATCGTACGCCATTCGCTCTAAAGAGCCCGAAGTTAAAGTAGAGGGGGAGTCGTAATATCTGTTAGCAGATTCAGCAAAAAAATCTGCAATTGAATTACTTCCATTTGTTCCACTGTAATTAATGTTCTGGTGGAAATCATTGTCTCGGCTGTAAGAAATACCAAAGTTTGAACTAATCCATCCGGTTTCCAGATCTGAACCTTTTGGTTTTGCAAATTTATTATGCCAAACTACCGCAGCATGGTTTAAATTAAATATGTCTTTATTTCCGGTATTCAGCTGGCCGAGATACATGGCGTCGGCATTATAATTATTGAATTCAGGGGTAATACTGAACTCAGATTTGGTAAACAATCCTAAGCCGGCAGGATTGCCGTTTACCGAACTTAAATCTCCACCAATGCCGGTAAAAGCGCCGGCCATTGCACTAAAACGGGCAGTACTTGCGGGTTGATTAAAAGAGAATCGTAAAGCATCTTGCGCATATTGAGCATGCAAATCTCCAGTGGCAGCCACTATGGCTGCCATGGATAATATTAATCGGAATTTCATATAAGTATCTTGATAAGATTATTGTCCTCCTCCGCGTCTGGTTGGTCTGGGTTGATTATCACTACTTCCACCAGAATTGTTGTTGCTCGGCGGAGGTGTAGTCGATGTTCTTTGCGGTGGCGGCTCAGATCTTTCAACTCTGGCCGGTCTGTTATTATCTGGCACACGTTCAGTTCTTGCGGGCCTGGTATTTTCCTGACGAGGCTGGGCTCTTTCAGTACGGGCAGGTGCAGATTGTGTTCTGGCTGGCACCGAGTTATCGTTTTGTGGTCTGTTTTCAGAAACTCTTTCAGGTCTGCGCTGCGGTTCAGTGTTCTCTCTTGTTGTAGAAACTCGCTCACCAGACTGTGTTTGTCCTTCATATCTTTCTGCACGGCTTCGGGTATCTAAAATTCTTCCCTGACCATCTCTGCCAATAGTTCCCGGGCCGGCATCGTTAACACGGGCGCCACGACCATTTACATCACCATTTTCCTCACCTCGAATTGGTCGTGGTCTGTAATTTGGCGAAGCGTAGGATGGTTGATTGTAGTTACGTCCGTATCCTCCGTAAGAATAACCGCCACCATAATAGGGATTGTAAACGTTATTGTAGGAATAAGGCCCCCAGTAACTACCATAATATTGTGAACCGTAATACCTCCAAGGATTGTAATAATTGCCGTAGTAGTTGCCAAAGTTCAAATAAATTCCAACGCTCGGTCTGTTAAAATACCCATTGTAGCCATAGTAGTTATTATTGTAATAATTGTTGTTGTAGCCGTAATTCGAATAGGGGTCAAACCTGTAATCATAATAGCTGTCATAATAACTTCTCCATGGAGAATAATTATTAAACCGATTTAATCTGACTGCGTAACTTCCGTCATAATACCCCTGCTCATAATCAGAATCATTTCTTTGCGAATAAGAATCTCCGTAAAGTTCTTCATCAGTTACATAATTATCATCGGCTTCTTTCTGAGCAATAATTCTTTCCTGTTCTTCTACCGCTTTTGCCTTGGTAAAATAAACATCGTCATTCTGGTCGCTTTGCTGGGCTAGTTGCTGTGTAGAGCATGATCCCAGCAATAAAATTGCTGCTGCTCCAAGGGTGGTATAAAATTTATTTATCATGGCCAGTAATTTTGTATGTGATTAATAGATCTATAATTCTCAGACGATAAATTTATCAAATGGTTGCATGTGTATAAAAATATATAATACATGCCTTAGTTTTATAACTTTGTCGGCTGGATTTTATCAGCTTAAATATACAAAAATCATTTCAAAAATATGAGCAAAGGGATTACAAGCAGGAGTGAGGATTATTCGCAATGGTACAATGAATTAGTGGCTAAGGCCGATCTGGCCGAGCATTCGGCAGTTAGGGGTTGCATGGTAATAAAGCCGTATGGCTATTCCATATGGGAAAAAATGCAGGCTGCACTCGATCAGAAATTTAAAGATACAGGTCATAGTAATGCCTATTTTCCGTTGTTCATTCCAAAGTCATTTTTCTCTAAAGAGGCTTCTCACGTGGAAGGCTTCGCGAAAGAATGCGCCGTAGTCACTCATTATCGTTTAAAAAATGATGAAAATGGAAACGTGGTTGTGGATGAAGATGCAAAGCTTGAAGAAGAACTAATCATACGACCAACCTCAGAAACCATTATCTGGAACACTTACCGCGGCTGGATTCAATCCTACCGGGATTTGCCTATTCTGGTTAACCAGTGGGCAAACGT
>JBDTLL010000019.1:0-17680 GCA_039934815.1 Daejeonella sp.
GAAGTACGTACTGTTTAAGCGGGTTACCTTCCTATAAATTTGGTGTTATTTGAAGTGATTTATGATGATATTACTCATAATGGTTTATGATAAATGTCATATTTTGATACCATGTTTTCCAATTAACCACATATCTTAACAAAAGCTTTTCGTCGTCAGTAACAAAACTGCCCTCATACTATTTTATCTATAATGATTAATCAGGGCAAGTTTAGAGCTAATAAAATATTATTATTTGGGTGCTGAGCGGAATAATGAGCAAATATTAAAACCTTCGTCAGTATTTAGAAACGCCGCAAATTAGATTGATATGTAACGCAAAAAGCCTGATTATTTCTAATCAGGCTTTTTGCGTATTCTTTAATAAAGTTAAAGAATTATTTGGCGGAGAGTTAGGGATTCGAACCCCAGGACCTGTTACAGTCAACAGTTTTCAAGACTGCCGCAATCGACCACTCTGCCAACTCTCCGTCGCAAAAGTACAAATCCAAGTTAATTCTGCAAACTTAGAATGGTTTTATTTTCTTGTAAAACAGTAACTGTATGATTTTGAACGAGAAAAAAATTAATTGACTTTCTTTTTTTGAAGATTTTCCTGTGGTTCTGGTCTTCTGAAGCTGTTAAACCTGGGTTTAACTATCTTAATACTTCGTTTCGAAAGGTCGATACTGGCGTTCAATTCAAATCCCACCAAGATAATTAATGAATTGAGGTATAACCAAATCATCATAACTATTAAGGTGCCAATAGATCCGTAGATCTTATTGTAATTGCCAAAATTATTTATGTAGAAAGAGAAACCGCCGAACGTTAATATTGCCAGGATAGTAGCAAGCCAGGAACCTGCGCTAAAAAATCTCCATTTTTTGGCGTGTGCCGGTCCGTATCTATACAAAATTGAGATAGTCACAAAATAAATGCACAGCAATATTGTCCACCTAACCGTGGTAAGAATAAGCAGCCAGAAAGAATCTTTAAATCTGATCTCGGATTTTAAGAAATTAAAAAGATATTCTCCTATCGTGATGATGGTTAAACCAGATATTAAAGCGAAAGCAATTAAAATAGTTAGGTACAAGGCAACCAATCGTTGCTTTATAAATGATCTGCTTTCAATTAGTAAGGAAGACCTGTTAAACGCCTGCATTAAATTATGAACTCCGTTTGTGGCGAAAAATAAAGCGAATACAAAACCGAAAGAGAGAAGCTTGGAGTTTTGATTTTTTACAATATCCTCAAGCGTGGTTTCAACAGCAAGATAGGCGTTTGTTGGTAATACCAGGGATATCAGAGTCATCAACTGATCCTGGAAATTGTTAATTGGTATATATGGAATCAGTGTAAATAGAAAAATTATGGCCGGGAAAATTGCCAGCATGAAATTATAAGCCAGCGAAGAAGCTTTATTAATTAATGAGTCTTTACCTATTTCCTGGAAAAAAAATGTAGCGACGGTATAGATCGGGAGAGGACTAAAGCCGGGTATGATCATCACCTTTGACCATTCTACCAATAAATGATATGGCCGGAACTTTAATAATAACTTGTGCAGCCAGTTCATTTTTAAATTTAGTTAAAAAAAACCTCTAGCCTGTCCAAAAAATCCCGCGAAGGTAAACAAGGCTTATTTCTTTTAATATCTATAAATACAAGTGTAGTTTCGCCTTCATTAATTAATTCCTGGCTTTCATTAAATAGTTCGTACCTAAAATGGATACGTACAGCAGGCATTTTATTCATAATCACCTTAACGGTGATTTCTTCATCATATAAAGCAGGTTTGATGTACTTGCATTTCAGATCCAGAACAGGCATCATTATTCCAGATTCTTCCATTGACTTATAAGTCATCCCTAAACTACGCAGCATTTCCACACGCCCAACTTCATAAAATTGAGCGTAGTTGCCGTAATACATATAACCCATTTGGTCTGTTTCGGCGTATCTTACTCGTAATTTGGTGCTGTGTATAAACATTATTTTTTAATGTTTCTTTCGTTTAAGGCTTGTTGAAATTTGCGGGCATTTTGTAAATGCTCAGATAATGTTGACGAAAACGCATGATAGCCGGAGAAATCCTCCTTTGCACACATATAGATGAAGTCGTGCTTTTTATAATTTAATACGGCATCAATGGCGTTTATGCTGGGCATAGAAATTGGACCCGGAGGCAAACCTTTGTTTAAATAAGTATTGTACGGCGATACTTTTCTTAAATGCTTATTCAATACCCGCCTGATTGTAAAATCGTTATTTGCATAAATAACAGTCGGATCTGCTTCCAGTTTAATTCCTTTATTAAAGCGGTTCATATATAATCCGGCTATGATTGGCATTTCCTTGTCATGTAAAGCTTCGCCATCAACGATTGATGCCATAACACTTACCTGAATAGGAGTTAAGCCAATTTTTTCTGCTTTCGCTTTGCGATCTTTATTCCAGAATTTTTGGTATTCATCATTCATTCTGCTAAAAAACTTTTCTGCAGAAGTATTCCAGTATAATTCGTAGGAATTTGGAATAAACATGCTGTAAACAGAATTGGTATCGAAACCAAATTTTTCCACGTATTTAGCCGAATCTAACAAGCGACTAATTGAAGCAGAATCGGCCTCAATCTTTTTAGAAACCATTCCTGCCAATGTTTCTTTTAATCTTACATTCTGAAAAGCAATTTTTACCGGTTCCTGATTGCCGGCTTTTAACATATTCACAAAACGGCGATTACTCATGCCTTTTTCCAATCGATATTTCCCAGGTTTTACATCAATATAGTCCATATTCTGGGCCGCCCATAAAAATGTGGTTGTATCTTTAACCATATTTTCTTTACGAAT
Source organism: Daejeonella sp. (assembly GCA_039934815.1). GTDB lineage: Bacteria > Bacteroidota > Bacteroidia > Sphingobacteriales > Sphingobacteriaceae > Daejeonella. The sequence goes on from JBDTLL010000019.1 coordinate 2,838, forward strand.
TGTAGCATATACATCGTTAAAATCAGATCCTGTAGGTATATATAGATATTCTTGTTCTGAAGTTACATTTGGCCCGAAAAATTTTGCGTAATAATTATAGCCCGTTACAGATAACAAAATTACAATAATTGCAGCCAGTGCAATTCCCACTTTTGCACCGAAACTTATCGATTTAGCTTTCTTGGTCATTCTTAATAGTAATAGATTTTTATTTTATTCAACAAATCTGCGCCATGCCAGCAATCCGCCACTCAGATTTTTTACATTGGCGAACCCGTGGCTTGCTAACGCCCGCCTGGCAGTTTCGCTGCGCAATCCACGCTGACAAACAACTATTATTTCTTCCTCTTTAGTATAATCCAGATCTTCAATTTCTCTTAATAAAATTCCTAGCGGGATATTCTCACCACCAATATTAAAAGTGTGGAACTCCAGTTCTTCGCGAACGTCTAAAATTTTTACACTTTCTGAATTGCTGAGTTTTGCTTTTAATTCTCCTGCCGTGATATTCATTTAATTACGATCTGATAACACCAGGTCAACGTGAGTGCCTATTTTTACTTTGCTGGTAGAATCACTTAAAGAAGGAAATTGTTTAATAATAACAGCATTTAACGTATCTGCTAAAATTCCATCGTACGATATTGAACCCAAGTTTAGCGAAGAGCCCAACAGCGATAAACGTGCTTCGTTTAAGTTTAAACCCAATAAATTGGGAAGATCAACCTCGCTGGCTCCAAGTCCATCGCCTAAAACCAGGCTTATTTTTGAACCTTTTGGTACCATTTGGTTGGTATTAATAGAAGAGCCTCCAAAATTGATGCTTAAAACCACATCGCGTGCAACATCAGAAACATAAGAAGTGTCGCCGAGTTTTAAGCCATAATTGTTTAATATGGCTCGGGCTTCCAAAAAAGTTTTGCCGTCAATATCCGGGAATTTAACATTTGGCGCCTGGCGAGTAATAATAGTGAGGTAAATTGTTCTTGCCTGCTTTACATTGGTATTGGCATCCGGGTCCTGTTCCACCACTTCTCCGGGTTTCTTATCATTTAAATAAACAGAATCTACCTGATACCTTAAACCTTTTGATTCTAAAAGCTGTATGGCATCTTCGATGACCATTCCTTTTAATTTAGGAACAGGTAAACCTTCGCCGTGTCGTGTATAACTATTTAAGCTGTAAAATAATATCGCCAAAAAAATAATTACCGAAATGATAGCAATTATTACATTATTCAGAAAAGTTTTGGATCGTACGTAACTAAAAAATTTACTCATTTGTAGTTAAAAATAGAATTAGAAGCACAATTTTGGGCTTGTTTTCATTTGAAATTATATTGCTAAACGTGCTTTCCCTTACTTAAGAGATAACTTAAAATCCAAACTTAAATCAAAAATAAGGATTATGGAAGATAATAATTGACGAAGCTTATTAATCAAAGTTTTAAAAATTATATTTGGGCGCTCTTAAAATAAGCGGTAAAATTTAATCTCATACAAATTTTGGAGATTATAAATACCAATTGAATGCAGAATTGATATTAAAAATGAAAAAAAATATTGCTCTTGTTACAGGTGGTTTTACAGGTGAATCTGTAATTTCTTTAAAAAGTGCTGAAGTTATTGCTCAGAATCTGGACACCGATAAATACAATGTGTATAAAATTTTTATAACTCCAGAAAGCTGGTACTATGAAAATGATGGACAGTATGTTGAGGTGGACAAGAATGATTTTTCGTTGCTAATCAATTCCGAACACATAAAATTCGACTGTATATTCATCGCTTTGCACGGCTCTCCCGGCGAAGACGGAAAACTTCAGGGTTATTTTGACCTGATGGAGATTCCATATAATACTTGCGATGCGTTAACGTCTGCAATTACCATGAATAAGGGTTATACAAAAGCGATTGTTTCCGATGTGGAGAATCTTTTCGTAGCAAAGTCACGCCAGTTATTTAATGACCGGGATACCAATAAAGTAGAAATGTGCGCTAAGCTAACCTTGCCTTTGTTTGTGAAGCCAAATAATGGTGGAAGCAGCATTGGAATGAGTAAGGTAAAAACTACCGAAGAATTGCCGGAAGCCTTAAGCAAAGCTTTCGCTGAAGATTCTCAGGTTTTAGTTGAAGAATTTATTGGCGGACGCGAATTTACAATTGGCGTATATAAAGGTATAGATGGAATTAAAGTGCTGCCGGCTACCGAAATTATAAGCTCAAAAGAATTTTTTGATTATGAAGCCAAGTACACAACTGGAATTTCCGAAGAAATTACGCCTGGCCGAATGAACGATGAAGAAATTGGTCGGGTTAACCAGATTGTGAAAGATGTTTACAAAACCTTGAATTGTAAAGGTGTTGTTCGTGTCGATTTTATTCTGGAAGAGGGAAGTGGCAAATTCTTTTTTATCGAGATCAATACCGTCCCCGGACAATCAGAAAACAGCATTATTCCACAGCAGGTTAGAGCAATTGGAAGAACAATAAAAGATTTTTATTCAGAACTGATAGACGTAACGCTTGCTTAACGCGATGTTCAACTAGTTATATAGAATATCGTTCGATCATTTCTTCAGAAACCTTCATACCGCGACCGCTTTTTATGTCGATCATCACATAATCGAAATAGCCATCGCAGGCTACTTTATTCGATTTTTTAATTTTGATTTCAAATTTAACGCGGCAACCTTTTGCATTAATAGTTTCTATTCCTGTTTCTACGGTAAATAGATCGCCTAAACCAAGCGGACGTTTATAATCAACAAAAGCAGCCCGGACTACCCATCCATAGCCTTGTTCCATAAATTCTTCCATCGGCATACCGTAACAAGTTTCCATTTGCTCATATCTTGCAGCCAAAACATAGTCGAAATAGGTGCTGTTATGCACATGGTTAAACATGTCAATATCGTCCGGACGTACTTTAAATTCGCTGATAAATGAGCTGTAGGGAGGTGTTTCAAGCATTTAGCAAAGATGATATTTTTTTAGATAATGCCTTTCTAATTTCTGTAAAGTGCACATTAGCACTTGTTTTTGATAAATATTATTTGCTTGCTTTAATGATCGTCAATATCTATCTTTGCGCCTAATTGTTTAATTATAAATCGCTTTAATATTATTCACGTAATGTATTTAAGTAACGAATTCAAGGCAGATATTTTTGCCAAACACGGAAAAGGTGCAACCGATACAGGTTCTGCTGAAGGCCAGGTAGCATTGTTTACCGCACGTATTGCTCATTTAACCGGGCACCTGAAGAAAAATAGAAAAGATTTTTCAACTCAATTATCTCTTCAGAAATTAGTTGGTAAGCGTCGTGCTTTGTTAGCATACCTTTACAAAAAGGATATTAACAGATACCGTGCTATCATCAAAGCATTGCAGTTAAGAGATATCATAAAATAATCTTAGCAAAACTTTGTTAAGCCATCTCGTTAGAGATGGCTTTTTACTTTGAAAAAAATAATACCGTATATAAATTGGCAAACTCAAAAGAGGAAAAGTTTGTCGCAACTACAAAAAAATGAGTTATAATTTAATTACCAAAAAGTTTGATCTTGGCGATGGTCGCATGATCGAAATTGAAACAGGCAAATTAGCTAAACAGGCTGATGGTTCTGTTGTCGTTAGAATGGGAGATACTATGTTGCTTGCAACTGTTGTATCAACTGTTGGCGCAAAAGCAGGAGTAGATTTTTTACCACTTTCTGTTGATTATCAAGAGAAATATGCTTCTACAGGCCGTATCCCGGGAGGTTTCTTACGTCGCGAGGCAAGATTGTCTGATTATGAAGTTTTAATTTCACGTCTGGTAGATCGTGCATTGCGCCCGATGTTCCCCGAAGATTATCATTCTGATACGCAGGTTATGATCTCTTTGATCTCTGCCGATAAAAATATTATGCCGGATTGTTTAGCCGGTTTAGCTGCATCAGCTGCAATTGCAGTTTCAGATATCCCGTTTAACGGGCCAATTTCTGAAGTACGTGTTGCAAAAATCGATGATAAATTAGTTATCAACCCATATTTAAATGATCTTGAGCGTGCAACTTTAGAATTTTTAGTTGCCGGTACAGAGAAAGATATTGTGATGGTTGAAGGTGAGTGTGATGAAATTTCTGAGATCGAAATGGTTGAAGCTATTGAGTTTGCTCACAAAGCGATCATCATTCAGGTTCAGGCTCAAAAAGAACTTGCCGAATTGGTTGGTAAAACGAAGAAACGCGAATACAATCACGAAAATCATAATCCGGAATTAAGAGAGAAAGCTTTCGCGGATACGTATGAGCAGGTTTATGCTATCGCGAAATCTGGTTCTACAAAACATGAGCGCACAGAAAAATTTGCTGAGATTCAGGAAGCTTTCCTTGCTTCTTTAGGCGAAGAAATTTCTGATGATACTAAATTCTTAGCGAAGAAATACTTTCACGATGTTCAGTATGATGCTGTTCGTAACCTGGTTTTAGATGAAGGAATTCGTTTAGATGGTCGCGATTCTCGCACTGTTCGTCCAATCTGGAGTGAAATTTCATATTTGCCATCCGCACACGGATCAGCAATTTTTACCCGTGGAGAAACTCAATCATTAACCACAGTAACGTTAGGTGCTAAATCTGATGAGCAGTTGATTGACGGTGCTTTCTTCAACGGATACCAAAAATTCTTATTACACTATAATTTCCCGGCATTTTCTACAGGTGAGGTTCGCCCGAACCGTGGAGTTGGTCGTCGTGAAATTGGACACGGTAATTTGGCGATGCGTTCTATTAAGAAAGTATTACCGGGTGATGAAAATCCATACACTATCCGTGTAGTTTCTGATATTTTAGAATCAAACGGTTCTTCATCAATGGCAACTGTTTGTGCTGCAACATTAGCATTAATGGATGCGGGTATTAAAATTAAAGCTCCTGTTTCTGGTATTGCAATGGGTTTAATATCTGATGAGAAAACTGGTAAATATGCTATCCTTTCTGATATTTTAGGTGATGAAGATCATTTAGGAGATATGGACTTTAAAGTTACAGGTACAGAAAAAGGTATTGTGGCTTGCCAGATGGATTTAAAGATCAATGGTTTAAAATGGGAAGTTTTAGTTGCAGCTTTAAAGCAGGCAAATGAAGCTCGTCTTCACATCTTAAATGAGATGAAGAAAACTATTGAAACTCCTCGTGAAGATTACAAACCACACGCTCCGCGTATTGTAACTTTGAAAATTGATAAAGAATTCATCGGTGCTATTATTGGCCCTGGAGGAAAGATCATTCAGGAAATGCAACGTGAAACTGGTGCGACTATCGCGATAGAAGAAAAAGATAATCAGGGAATCATTCAGATTTTTGCTGATAACAAAGATGCTATTGATCAGGCTGTAAGCCGTATTAAAGCTATTGCTTCTAAGCCTGAAGTTGGCGAAGTTTATCAAGGTAAAGTGAAAACAATAATGCCTTTTGGTGCTTTTGTTGAAATTATGCCTGGTAAAGATGGTTTATTACACATTTCAGAAATTGACTGGAAACGTTACGAAAGTATGGACGGCGTTTTAAACGTTGGAGATATTGTTGAAGTAAAATTGCTTGAAGTTGATAAACAAGGTAAACTTAAATTATCGCGTAAAGCTTTATTGCCTCGTCCTCCAAGACCAGACGACAAGAAAAAGGAAGAAGAAGCTCCTAAAAATTAATTCAATTCACCCGCTCTGGTTTACAGAGCGGGTTTTTTGTTTTAAGCACTTTAAAGTGTAAATTGCATATAATATGAAATCAAAAAAACATATTGTAGAAGAGCCATCTGCCGATTATGAAAAAGCAGAAATGGATCTTCTTAGAAACGCCTTAAAGCGATCCTACACCGAGCGTTTTCATATGATGACAAATCTTATGAAAATGAATATGATGTTTCGTAAGGCAACTGTTACTCACAAAACAATTCCCGTCTCAGAATAACAAATTTTTATGGATGTTTTTGATGACGAATTATTGCGCTTTTGGAAAATTGCGAACATCGTCTGTCTAAAATATATTATGATTGGAGGCGTAGCTACCAACTTACATGGCTATCATCGCACCACAGAAGATATTGATATCTGGATTGAAGATTCTGCCGAAAACAGAACTAAATTAAGAAAGGTTTTTAATGAATATGGGCTCGGTGATTTCGAATCTTTTAAAACTTTACAGTTTGTTCCCGGTTGGACCTATTTTCATTTAGATAACGGAATAAGACTGGATATTATGACAACTGTAAAAGGACTTGATGAACCTTTTGACGCTTATTTAAATTTATCATCTATTGCCAATATTTATGATGTGGAGGTTCCGTTTCTTCACTTAAACCATTTAATTGAAGCCAAAAAAGCGGCAAACCGTCCGAAAGATAAAATTGATCTGATTGAACTTGAAAAAATCAAAAAGATACTTGATCAGCCGGATTAATCGAATACAATATTCAAACAATTAAAATCTTCCCCCAATTAGTTCTAAATTTGCAACATGAAACATCTTATTGCTCCCTCCGTACTTTCCGCTGATTTTGCCAACCTTCAAAGAGATATTGAAATGATCAATCAAAGTGAGGCCGACTGGTTTCATGTTGATATTATGGACGGACTTTTTGTTCCAAATATTTCCTTCGGATTTCCGGTTATGAAAGCAATTAGTAAATATGCTACAAAACCCTTGGATGTTCATTTAATGATTGTGGATCCCGATAGGTATTTAAGTCAGTTTAAAGATGCGGGTGCAACCAATATTACGGTTCATTACGAAGCTTGTACGCATTTACACAGAACTTTGCAGGCAATTAAAGATTTGGGTTGTAAAGCTGGCGTTGCGTTAAATCCGCACACTCCGGTTATGTTGCTTGAAGATATCATTGAAGATATTGATCAGGTTTGTATCATGTCTGTAAATCCGGGGTTTGGCGGACAGAAATTTATTGAAAACACCTACAAAAAGGTCCGTGAATTAAAAGCGATGTGTGCGGGCAGAAATGAAAGTTTATTAATAGAGGTTGATGGCGGTGTTGGCACGCAAAATCTTGCCGCTTTGGTTAGGGCAGGAGCCGATGTTTTGGTTGCCGGAAATGCAGTTTTCGCTGCCGCGGATCCAAAAGAAATGATCTCAGAGCTCAAGAATATTTCTCCTGAGATACTGACTGCCTAACCATTTTGTAAATTTCGGAAATAGCAAATGCAGAAAGATTTGTTAATTTAGAATTATCTGTTGCTAATCTAAGTTTTACCTTTTGGCATTTAAACACCTACCATTTGTGAAATATTTTTTGCTGTTTGTAAGTGTTTTTTTTGCGTCTGGTCTATTTGCTCAAAATCAAACTTTGTTAAGCGGTCGCGTTTTTGGAGAAGGCAATATGCCGCTTGAAAATGTCAGTGTTACTCAAGTCGGGACGAATAATAGCACCCAAACCGATCCATACGGTTTTTACCAACTTAAGGTAAAGGCAGCTTCTATTAAAGTTAGCTTCAGCAGGGTTGGATACAAAACAACCACGCTGCAAATCGGTCTGATTCCTGGCGAAGAAAATAAACAAGACGTAAAATTAATTCTGGATTTACGCTCGCTTGATGAAGTTCAGGTGTTTAGCAATATTAATAATGCTGGTAATTCTATTTTGGTAAACGCAGCCAATATGGCGGCATTTCCTTCGGCTTCGGGAAATTTTGAAGCTATGATTAAAACGCTTCCCGGCGTTTCCTCAAACAACGAATTAAGCTCACAATATTCTGTTCGCGGAGGCAATTTTGATGAGAATCTGGTTTATGTTAATGATGTGGAAATTTATCGTCCATTGTTAATCAGAAACGGTCAGCAGGAAGGTTTAAGCTTCATAAATCCCGAGCTTGCCAGCTTGGTAAAGTTTTCTGCGGGCGGATTTGAAGCCAGATATGGAGATAAATTATCTTCTGTTCTGGATGTGAAATATTTAAAACCCGACAGTGCTTACAGTTCGGTTTCCATCGGAAATTTGGGTAGTTCAGCAACAATCAAACTTCCATATAAAAAACAATATTTCCTTGCGGGAATTCGGCTAAAGAAAAATGGCTCGCTTTTAAATTCGCAGGATACCAAAGGAAATTACAAGCCTGATTTTTCTGATTTTCAAGTTCTCTACAATCGGAATTTGAGTTCCAAATTAAATCTTTCTGTCTTAGGAAATTACAATCTCAGCAACTTTAATCTGGAGCCTGAGAGTCGTGAAACTAAATATGGAACTTTTACAGAAGTTTTGCGATTACAGGTTGATTTTAACGGGAGGGAAGCCGACAAATATGAATCCGGCATGGCCGCATTCACTTTTCTTTATAAACCATCCAATAAATTAAATTTAAAATGGATCAATTCAGCCTTTAGAATTTCTGAGCAGGAGAAGATAGATATTGAAGGCCGATATATTTTTGATGAGATTGAAACCAATTTAGGCAATCCCAATTTTGGTAAAGTAAGAGCAAGTCGCGGAATTGGTTCTAATTTAGATTACGCCCGCAATAAGTTAAACGCCAATATTTATAGTTCAGAAATCCGATTGTATAAACAAAATACAAAGTCGTTTCTGGAATCCGGTATTCGTTATCAGATCAATCAGGTTGATGATAAATTAAACGAATATACAGTGATTGATTCTGCAGGTTACACCTTGCCAAATAATCAGGAAGAATTGATATTGGAAAATCAGGTGAATACCAAAAATTCGGTCTCAATTAGTACTTTAAGCGGATTTATTCAAAATACGTATAATTTCAATTCGCGACTTTCCTTTTCATCCGGCATCCGGGCAAATTATAACAATTATAGCAAGCAGGTTTTACTTAGTCCGAGGCTTAATGCTGCATTTTTAGCAAATTCCGCAAGCACTTTATTGCTAAGAGCTTCGGCCGGAATTTATGATCAGCAACCATACTACAGGGAGTTTCGAAATTTCGACGGAAGTCTGAATCCAAATGCAAAAGCCCAACGATCTTTACACTTCTTAGCAGGAGCAGATTATAATTTTTTCGGTTTAGGAACTAATTTAAAATTCACTTCAGAACTGTATTATAAATATTTATCGCGTTTAACGCCATATAAAATTGAAAATCTACGAATTAGGTATTATGCTGATCAGCAATCAAAAGGATATGCAACCGGTATCGATTTTAGTTTAAGCGGAAAATTTGTAAAAGAATTGGAATCTTCTTTCAGGCTTTCGCTGATGAAAACTGCAGAAGATATTAAGGATGATTTTTACTTTATGAACGATGCGAACGGAAATTCCGTTCGGATTGAACCGGGGTATTTAAACCGTCCGTCTGATCAGCGAATTAATTTTTCTGTCTTTTTTCAGGATCAGTTATTGGGCAATCCCTCTTATAAAGTTCATTTAACCATGTTTTACGGCTCTGCTTTGCCCATTGGGCCGCCAAATGCAGAACGTTACCGCGATGTTTTTAAAATACCGGCTTACAAACGTGTAGATATCGGCTTTTCTAAAGATTTTTTGGGCGAAGGAAATCAGCGAAAGCCTGTATTTTTTCAAAAATATTTTAGCTCGCTGACGGCTTACGCCGAAATTTTTAATCTTCTGGATATTAATAATACGGTTTCATATTTGTGGATAAAGGATGTAAATAACAACCAATATGCAATCCCGAATTATCTTACATCGCGGCAGCTTAATTTACGTTTGATTGCCAAATTCAAAACACGCCTGCAATAGAAAAATCTGCGTATAAAAACAGAAGTTTTTTGGAAATGAACACGCTTTACAATAGAATTCTTCTAATTTTGGAACATAAAAATTAAATATCATGACATATAATTTTGGTGCTGGTCCTTGCATTTTACCACAGGAAGTTTTTAAGCAAGCCTCCCAAGCTGTGCTGGAGTTCAATCCTACCGGATTGTCTATCTTAGAAATATCACATCGTACACCCGAGTTTGAAGCTGTAGTTGACGAAACTGTTCGTTTGGTTAAAGAACTTTTAGAGGTTCCTGCGGGTTATTCGGTGCTTTTATTGCAGGGTGGCGCAAGTATGCAATTCTGTATGGTGCCCATGAATTTATTAGGAGAAGGCCAGAAAGCTGCGTATTTAGATACAGGCGTTTGGGCAAACAAAGCAATTAAAGAAGCAAAAATGATGGGTAACACCGAAGTTGTGGCTTCATCAAAAGATAAAAATTATACGTTTATTCCTAAGGATTATTCAATTCCTGAAGATGCTGCTTATTTCCATATTACTTCTAACAATACAATTTACGGAACGGAAATGCACCAGTTCCCGAAATCACCGGTGCCTTTAGTTTGCGATATGTCTTCGGATATTTTCAGCCGTAAAATTAATGTTGCTGATTTTGACCTGATCTATGCTGGCGCTCAAAAAAATATGGGTCCGGCAGGTGTAACCCTGGTTATTGTTAAGGATGAAATTTTAGGGAAGATAGATCGTAAGATTCCTTCCATGTTAGATTATAAAGTTCAAATTGACGGCGGTTCTATGTACAATACGCCACCGGTGTTTTCGATATACGTTTCGATGCTGAATTTGAGATGGTTAAAATCTAAAGGCGGCGTAAAAGAAATAGAGGCTGAAAATATCTCTAAAGCTGAATCTTTATATCGCGAAATAGATCGTAACCCATTTTTTAAAGGAACCTGCGCTGTTGAAGACAGATCCAGAATGAACGTTTGCTTTGTAATGGAAGATCCTTCTTTAGAAAAAGAATTCTTAAAAATGACTGAAGATCGTGGAATTGTTGGTTTAAAAGGCCATCGGAGTGTGGGCGGTTTCCGTGCTTCTATGTACAATGCCTTGCCAATTACAAGTGTGCATGCTTTGGTAGATTCCATGCAGGATTTTGCAGAAAAACACAGAAAATAAGTAGATTTTTGTTTGGCAGATGCCGAACTAAACATTAAAAATGACAGTATGAATTTCAAGATACTTGCCAACGATGGCATTGATCCGATAGGTAAAAGTTTATTAGAAGAAGCAGGTTTTCAGGTTGACACTGAATTTGTTCCTCAGGATAAATTAGCTGAAGCTTTGAAAAATTACGATGCGATAACTGTGCGTAGCGCAACAAAAGTTAGAAAAGAGTTGATAGATAGTTGCCCGAATATTAAGTTGATTGGTCGGGGTGGCGTTGGTATGGATAATATAGATGTGGATTATGCCCGTTCAAAAGGTGTAGAAGTTGTGAACACGCCAGCATCTTCTTCGTTATCTGTTGCTGAACTGGTATTTGGTCATTTATTTACCGGCGTTCGTTTTTTGCATGATGCCAATCGCAAAATGCCTTCAGAAGGCGATTCTAAATTCAATGATCTAAAAAAATCTTACGCAAAAGGAATTGAACTTCGCGGTAAAAAGATCGGTATTATTGGCTTTGGCCGTATCGGCAGAGAAGTTGCAAAGATGGCTTTAGGCCTGGGTATGGAAGTTTTAGCATTTGATATTTTTGAAGTTCCTGCTGAGTTAGAACTTGAACTTGCCGGTGGAATAAAAGTGAATTGCCCCATTCAATCTGTAAATTTTGAAGACCTGATTAAAAATGCAGATTTCATCAGTTTACACGTTCCTTTTTCTGAAAAACCAATTTTAGGCAAAGATGAATTTGAGCAGATGAAAGATGGTGTTGGAATTGTAAACTGCTCTCGCGGCGGAACAATAGATGAAACGGCCTTGATTGAAGCTATCGATTCAGGTAAAGTTGCTTTTGCAGGATTGGATGTTTTTGAAAACGAACCAAAACCAAGCAAGGAAATTCTAAATCATCCACAAATATCGTTAACACCGCATATTGGCGCCTCAACCGGCGAAGCACAGGAGCGCATCGGAACTGAATTAGCAAATTTGATTATCAATTTCTTTAAAGCAAACTAATTTCAAAATCGCTTTCGCGAGACTGTAACATTGATATTTTAATGCCCAAAATTAAACCATTTAGAGGTATCAGGCCAAATTCTGCGTATGTGGATAAGGTTGTGCTGCAGGTTGAGAATTTAAGTCTCGAAGCTGCAAAGCATATCCGACAGGAAAATCCGTATTCGTATGTAAATATGCTGGTTCCAAAGGTGGACAATAAATTTATGATGGGTTCTAAACGGGAACTCGCCTATAAAAAGATCAATGAAAATTTTGAGGAGTTTCTGGATAATGGAATTTTAGTTCGCGATGAGCAACCCTCATTATATGTTTATCAGGTTGCTCATCGCGATATTACACAGACAGGAATTTGGGCAATTACCTCAATTGATGATTATTTAAACAACACGGTTAAGAAACATGAACTTACCCGTGCAGACCGGGAGCAATCGCTGATTGATTATTTACAGCAAACAGGTTGTGATGCAAATCCGGTTTTAATTACATATAAGCCTTTGGCCGAGGTAAATGCGGTGATACAAGACAGCATTTTAAAGCAACCTGATATTTCTTTTCAAAAAGAAAACGCAGAGCATAAACTCTGGAAAATAGATAATCCCGAAACTTTGCGAACGTTGGTTGATTCTTTCGCCAAACTAGATTCCAGTTATATTGCCGATGGTCATCATCGTGCAGCTGCAGCATCTTTGCTCGGAATTGAGAGGAGACGGTTAAATTTTAAACATAACGGAAGTGAAGAGTATAATTTCTTTACTTCTGTTTATATGGCAACAGATCAACTCCGCATATTTGAATTCCATAGATTGATTAAAGATTTAGGTAATTTATCGGAGGCTGATTTTCTGAAAAAACTAGAGGAAAAGTTCTTTTTAAAACCTGCTGATGAGCTGATTAAACCTCTTGAGTTACATCAATTCGGAATGTATCTTTCCGGACAATGGTATAGCTTAACAGCCAAACCAATTACCTATTTTGATGATAATCCGGTTGCAGAATTAGATGTAAGTATTTTGCAGAATTTTGTGCTCAATCCTTTAATTGGAATTACAGATCCGAGAACAGATCCACGCATTTGTTTTGTTGGAGGCGTAATTCCAATTGAAGATTTGGTAAAGCAAGTCGATTCCGGAGATTTCAAAGTTGCTTTTACACTTTATCCAACATCAATTGCGCAGTTAATTCGTGTTGCTGATGCCGGAGAAGTTATGCCACCAAAATCCACCTGGTTCGAACCCAAGTTTCAGGCCGGGCTGGTCATTCACCAAATAGCTTAATCTAAAATATACGTTTCTCCTTTTTTCGCGATGATAGCTTCGTAATTTTCTTCAGCTAAAGCCTCCTGCAATTTTTCCATAGATGATTCTTCGCCATGCACCAGGAATATTTGTTTCAATTTCTCCGGATTTTGGTTTCTAACAAAGTTGAGCAGATCGTTATGATCGGCATGACCGCTAAAAAGATCGGTTTGTTTTATAGTTGCGTAAACAGATAATTCGCGATGGCGGATCGTGACTATTGGATCGCCTCTTAAAAGACGATAGCCCAAAGTATTTTTTGCGCAATACCCGATAAATAATATGGTGCAATAATAATTCTGAATATTGTAAAAAAGATGATCCTGAATTCGTCCGCCTTCCAGCATTCCTGCCGAAGAAATAATGATGCAAGGCTCGAAATAATTTGAAATTTCTTTGCTGGCATTCATATCTGCCACATATTCTAAATTTTCAAAATCAAATTCGTCTCCTTCGCGGGAATAGAATTCACGTGCTTCATCGTTTACAAGATGATGGTGTTTTCTGAAAATTTCTGTGGCGTAAGTCGCCATCGGACTATCCACAAAAACCTTTATCCTGGGAAGTAAACCTTTGCTAAAGATTTTATTGAGCGAATAAACCAGCGCTTGCGTTCTGCCGATGCTGAAGGCAGGAATAATTAACCGGCCAGGCGTTTTCACGCAAGCTTCGTTAACTGTTTCTACCAAGGTTTGTTCAATGGTTTTTTCCGTATTGTGATAACGGCCGCCATAAGTAGACTCGCAAACCAGATAATCTACCTGAGTTAATTTCTCCGGATCATTTAAAACCGGATAACCTTTACGACCAATATCTCCGCTAAAGGCAATCGTTTTTTCTATCCCGTTTTCGGTAATGTTAAACACAACAGAAGCTGCACCCAATAAATGTCCGGCAGGGATAAAAGTCAAACTTGCCTGTCCGTTTAAACGAAATAGTTTGTTAAATCCAATCGTCACAAAACGATCTACCGTTTCCATCACATGTTTTTGCAGATATAGTGGTTGCGGCCCGGGTTTGTATTGTTTTCTCTTTGATTTACTCTTCCGTTGTTTATTCAAGAAAATGCTTACAGAGTCTAACAGGAGCAATTCAGAAAGATCTGCGGTAGGCGCCGTGCAAAGAATTTGTCCTTCAAAACCCATTCGCACCAAAGTGGGCAAATTACCGGAATGATCAATGTGTGCGTGCGTTAACACAACAACATCAATTTCAGAAGGTAAAAATGGAAACTGCTCGTTTTCTTCCAGCCAGGTGTTACGCTCGTAATCTAATCCGCAATCAATAAGTATCTTGTAATTTTCAAGCTCGAGCAAATGCATGCTGCCCGTAACCTGTTGCGCTGCGCCCCAAACGGTTAGTTTCATGTACGATATAAGTCATCCTGCGTAAGCAGAAACGGTTAAATAAATTGGTAGAGATTTGTTCTAAACCTCAAACTGAAGCTGACTAAGATAGCGATATAAGCCTTCCTGATTCTCCATCAGCTCATGATGCGTTCCACTTTCAATCACTTTTCCTTTTTCAAGGACCACAATTTTATCAGCTTCGCGAATTGTTGATAAGCGGTGAGCAATAATAATGGAAGTACGATCTTTCATCAACACTTCCAGTGCTTCCTGCACCAAACGCTCAGACTCTGAATCCAGAGACGAAGT
>JBDTLL010000020.1:0-17046 GCA_039934815.1 Daejeonella sp.
AGCTTTTGAATTCACAGATCAAAAACTCCATATCTCTAAAAAAGTACCTTTAAACCTTTAAAAATGGAATTTGCAAAAGCACAGGAAGTAATAAATAAACGAGTAAAGGATAAGGATCAAACCAAACGAAAGCTGCTATGGGCAGTGGGTGAAATTATACGCACCAAAGGTTACAGGGGTTTAGGCACCAATAAAATTGCTAAGCTGGCGGGATATGACAAACAACTCATTTACCGCTATTTTGGTAATGCAGACAGACTGATCGAAGCCTACGTTCTGGAAAAAGATTACTGGATGGTATTTTCCAATAAATTGAATACCAGTCTTAATATTCAAAATGTGAATCTGCAGGAAATGGTCAGCAGCATACTGGAAAATCAGTTTACTTTCTTTCTGGAAGAAATGGAAATGCAGCAGATCATTATCTGGGAACTTACCGGCGAAAGTGATCTGATGCGGAGTATATCAAATTTACGGGAGTCGCAGGCTGAGCCATTACTCGAACTGACAGATGAGTATTTCAAAAACTCCAAAATCAATTTCAGAGTGTTGAGTGCCCTGATATCCGCCGGAATTTATTACATGGTGCTTCATTCCAATTTAGATGAATTTTGTGGCATTGATATTCGTAAAGCCGGGGATCAGGAAAAAGTCAGGGAGGGCATCCGGGAAATTATCAATCTGGCATTCAACCATGCAGGCCAGACAAACTAAAAAAATATTATGGAAAATCTCCTCAGATTTATTCATACTATTCAGCCTATAGGCCCTTCCCTGGATAGAGCTATCCGGGAAAGGCTTACACAGGCAGAATTTAAAAAAGGCGATATCCTGGCCAGTCCCGGCAGACGGGCAGATGAAATCTGGTTTATTGCAAAAGGTCTGGCAAAAGAATTTCATATTGAGGCCTGCGGCAAAGTAGTAGTGACCACTTTCTGGAAAGAAAATGAGCTGATGCTTATTTCAGACAGCTTCTTTTTAAAACTGCCCTCCGACCGTTATATTCAACTGATCGAGGATTGCAGCTTGTTTAATCTGGAAAGTAAAAAAGCACATGAATTATTGCACCTATATCCGGAGCTTCAGTCTATTATTTACAAAATACAATCTATCACTCAAAAAAAGATCGAAGACCGGGGTGCGCTGATGATGCTGCGGGGAACAGAACGCTATGAAAACTTCTGCGAAAACTTTCCGCACACACGTATCTCTATTGTAGACGCTGCTTCCTACCTGGGTTTAACCCGGGTGGGCCTCAGTAAAATCCGCGGAAAAAAATAATTTCAACTCCTTTTCCAATCCGGCTTTAGCCAAAGCCTTTGTAAACTGGCTGACCTTGCCGGGTAACCAAACCTACTTCATTTAATAACCGCAGACATTACATTTGGTATCCTGGTGTGCGTGTGAAGAGTGGTGGCACTCCCGAAATTAGTGATGTAAAACCATTACTATGTTAGCAGCAAAATCTGATACGACAACTTCTATTATCCGGGCGGCGCTCATACTTCTCTGGACCTATGCGGCCATGAGCAAACTGCTGGATTATAATCAGAGCCGAACCCGCATGCTGGAACAGGTATTCCCGGTTTCAGTTTCTGAAATCCTGGTCTGGGTAGTACCCGTGGCGGAACTGATTACGGCCGCTCTACTCCTTTTCAAAAAAACACGGCTGAGCGGATTGAACGCCTCCCTGTTTTTACTGCTGCAGTTCACGAGTTATATCATTTTGGTAATGAGCGGCTTGTTCGGGCGAATCTCCTGTTACTGCGGAGGCATTCTGGAGAAAATGACCTGGGGCCAACATCTGTATTTCAACCTGGTTTTCCTGACTCTGACCTTATTTGGTTTAGTTATTCATCAAAAAGAAAGGAGGCATATGGCAAAAAGCATTTAAAATTTCTGAATTCAATAATCTGTTAAAAAGGAGAAGCCGAAAACCTTTAAAAGAGTAGGCAATTATTTAAATTATAATAAAATGAACTTTTTAAAATTAAAAACAGGCTTATTTGCCGCAATTATTGCCGTAACAGCTGCCTTTGCTGCAAGTGCTTTTAAACCTGCCGAAGTTAAAACATCGAGCGTAATGTATCAGTTTAATTCCAGCCAATTAAACCAGGCACGAGTAAGCTCTGCATACAGCGAAATTACCGGAACTCCGCCTTCATGCAGCGGAAATAATCTGCCATGTATAATAACCGTTCCGGATGGCCAGACCCTGGATCAGTACCTCACAAGTTTCGGTTCAGATAACGCTTTGAAAAATGCAGCAACTGCTAAGAAAAATTAAACTACAAAGGGTAAGAAGGCAGCATCTGCCTCCTTACCCTTAATTTTTATCTTGGGTTCTGGGCCATTCCGGTAAGTGCTATTATATCCGCCGGGATTGGTAACACATATCGAGGATCTCCGGGTGGCAATGTATAAATCTGGCTATTGAGATGCCTGCTTATGGTAATATTTGCACCTTCATTATTTAATCTTTTTAGATCCATCCAGCGCAAACCCCGCATCAGCAATTCTTTTCTCCTTTCGTTCAGAATTATATCTAAAGCCTCCTGCGGGCTGGCCGCAGAAAATGGAATGAAGGTTCCTATTTTCCATCTCTTTTCAAGCAAAGTATTTAAATCCGCTAACGCTTCGACTATTTTTCCATCCCTTGCATAACATTCCGCACGCATCAGGTAAACTTCATCGGTGGCCAGCCCGCTGAATAAATTGGGAGATCCTTCATAGCTACCTTTAAAGAAAAAACTGCCGTCTTCGTTGGGAGCAAAGAATAATTGTTTGCGAAGATCATTGTCATCATACATTTCAAGAAGTTCCGGCACTATTCGGGCGTTGCTGTTGTAAATGGGATCAGGTGCGGAAATAAAGCTCTCGTGAAGCACTTCTTGGTTGTATGGCAAAAAAGGATTTTCATCGTCGGTTTGCAGGTCGTTATAATCAATAAGCGTGCTTTTTTCCTGAAGGCTACTATTAGCAAAAAAGAATGCCTGCTCATATTTTCCCATCGACAGACAGACCCTGGCCATAAGTGCATTAGCAGCCGCTTTTGAGGGCCTCATCACATGAGGCACGGCAACCGGCAACAGGAGGATCGCTTGTTCAAGGTCTTTGAGCACCTGGTCATATGTCTGTTTAACCGATGAGCGGCCCACTTCCTTATTAAAATCCGAACTTAACCTTAATGGCAAACCCAAATCAGTAGCTGCTGTACTTTCATTATATGCTTTTGACCAGATCAACGATCCCTCGAAGTAGGATTTAGCTCTGTAGAAAAGCGCCTGTCCTTTGACATTGTTCCAGGACGCCTGATTTTGCGGAACAGGGACCAACTCATTCAAAGCTTCTACAGCTGTGTTCGAATAAAATATCGTTGAATATAGTTCACTCCAGTCATTATATCCATCTTCAAAGAGATTGTCTTTCTCCCAGGTATACATCCGTCGGTATTGATCGGTATACATCCCCTCCCAGGTTTCATCCGTTAAAAAATAATCATCGGCACTGATTTCTCCCGTACCGGCATCGGCTCCGTTCATCCTCGGATAATTGTCAAGCAGAGCCTGAACATCATTAATGGTAGTGGGAATGACCAGCTTTTTATCAGGTTTGGCATCCAGATACTTCTCGCATGC
This sequence comes from Daejeonella sp., assembly GCA_039934815.1. Lineage (GTDB taxonomy): Bacteria > Bacteroidota > Bacteroidia > Sphingobacteriales > Sphingobacteriaceae > Daejeonella. The sequence goes on from JBDTLL010000020.1 coordinate 3,639, forward strand.
ATTTAGCATAACCATGCTTCCTAAGCAAAGGATACTGACAGAACATTTTATTCGCTTATTCATTTTTATTGGATTAAAATTTTAAATTAAAAAGTACACCTAAAACCAAAAGCAAAAGTTTTTGAAGGTATTAACGAGGTAAATCGGCGATATTCCGGATCTATGCCCTTCTTATTTGCGGCCCATAAAAGACCAAGATCACTGGCATTCGCGTAAAGCTGCAATTGCTTAAAAGGAAGCCGGGGATATTTCTCCTTGTACAAATCATAGGCAGCATTTATATACTGCAAGCGGATGTGATCTCCTTTTTCGACCATAATCTCTGAACCATTGTAAAAAGCGTCCCTGCCACCAGGATTCGGGTATACCATCGAAGGAACCATTGTAGTAGCTTCATCACCCGGCTTCTGCCAGCGATTGGCATAATCACTATGGCCGTTACCAGCGAATAAAGATGAATAATAAATGGATTCTCTGCGGAAATAGTAACCGAATTTAAAGCTTACTCTGGCTGTTAAGGAGAAATTGTTCCAGGAAAGTGTGTTGCCTGCGGAACCGAAGAGCGTAGGCAACGCGGCGCCATGGTATACCAGATTATCTATACTTGTGGCGCTCCCTGTAATGGAGGTATAATCCGTAGTGATCTGCCCATTCACGTAGCCGCGGGGATCGCCAGTTGTAGGATCGAGCCCTGCCCATTTGTAGGAAAATATGGAGTACACAGGTCTTCCTTTTATTCCGGCAACATTCGGCTGAGCATAATTGGAAACAAAATTACTCCCCTGAGCGGAAGGTAAATAATAATCGGTTACCTGATCTTTATACCAACTAAGGTTCAGATCAGTGGTCCATTTAAATGCATTCACCAGATTGTTGCTTAATAGCTTTATGTCTGCCCCGCTCCCGCTCATAGCCGCCACATTTTTCAGGATCGTATTGATACCAGTTGTATAATCTATCGGAGAGTCACCAAAAAGATCGGTTGCTCTTTTCTTGTAAAATTCTATGCTACCGCTGATCCTATTGTTTTTAGTCTGAAAGTCAGCGCCCAAATTAAGCGTTCTTACTTTCTCCCAGCTAAGCTCTGGGTTTGCATAGCGGTCGATATTAGCATAAGCAGATTGGGTAAATGGGGAAACCGAACTATAGCGAATAGTGGTAACTCCGGTCATAGAAGCATCCGTATTTCCACTGACACCATAGGCTAACCTAAGTTTGAGATAATCCAGAGGTTTTATTTTAAAAAAAGATTCCTTCGATAATTCCCATGCGGCCCCGGCCGACCATAAGGGCTGCCATTTATTATTTATGTTTACGCCAAACAAGTTGGAGGCATCACTGCGTGCACTGCCTGTAACAGTCAATTTATTTTTGTAGGTATAGGCCGTATTAATAAAAGTGGAAACAAAACGGTTAAGCGTATTCACCAGGCTGCTGTTATTTGGTATCAAGCTTGATGATCCAGAAATGTAAGTAGGGAAACGGGTTACGAAATCTACTGCACCTGCAGTGAGGATATCATCATTATAACCATACCTGCGGCTGCTGTTGCTGGTTAGATTTGCCTGGCGCATTTCGCCTCCCGCAAGTGCGTTCAGCGCATGATCACCTCGAATGTGACTATAAGTTAACTGACCACGTAAATTATGCGACTGCAATAATGCATTCGAAAGGTCAAGAATGCCTCCTTTAGGAATCGGGTAAGTGAGCTGACTGGTTGAAGGATTTACCTGAGTGTATAAATTTACCAGATTTCTGGCTATATAATTATCAGCAGCCATATGGTTTCGTCCGGCAGTCGACTGCCGTTCATACTGGTATTTTATTCCTGCCGACAAACCATCGAATAATTGATAAGCAGCGTCCAAGTTGCCGAGCAGGTCCTGAATTGAACTGCTATTATTCTGATTTTTATAATCTTCAAGCGGATAGTAATTCCAGTCGAGCAGCTGTTGGTTACCGGCCTGATTAAGATAGCTTTGCCGATAATCTTTTATTATAGGCGATGGATTTCCTGCATCATCAGTAAAACGGGCATAAGGGTAGAGATTCCCGTTTATAGAAGTTATTGATCCGTATCCGGGCCTCCCGCTCGTGCCCTTGCTTGCTGTATAATATATACCAGTCGACAAAGACAAGTTTTTTGCGGGGATCAGGCTTTGCCGGAAACGAAAGTTGAAGCGTTCGAACCCAGCATCTAATACGTCAACATTCCTATCCAGACCAACGGAGAGGTTCCATGCAGCATTATCAGAGCCCGCTTTTGCACCAACATTATACTGCTGTTTGATACCCTGCTGATAAAGGTACTTTTTGAACTCATCTCGAACGTCAAATTGCCTAAGGGAATTGATGCGGGTGTCAGCTTCTGTGGCGCTTAGTGTCCCGGCAGTCTTCTGCAACAGCAATTCGATCACCGGGGATAGCGCCGGCTTTGTACGGGAGTTCACCTGGCTATTGTAAAAGCCTTTACTGTAAAGCATTTGTTCCACATCAATATAATCAGATGAGGAAATCTGCGAGATATAAGCCAGATCAGGTTCAGTGATCATGCTAATACCAGAATTAAAATCGAATTGTAGAGGCTGATTATAGAGGCCCTTCTTAGTCGTGATAACGATAACCCCATTACCCGCCCGGGCACCCCATACGGATGAGGCGGCCGCGTCTTTCAACACCGTGATAGTTTGTACGTCGTTTGGGTTAATATTATTGATGTCTCCGTCGTATGGAAAATTATCCAGGACGATTAATGGTTCCTTAGGCCCCCGCATAGTGCTAAGTCCGCGGATCATCAATCTCCCCTGGGAATTCGTTGTCCGGTCTACCATTAAACCGTTAGCCACAGCTTCCAATCGACTGAGAATGCTGGTACTTACCTGCTCTTGGAGGGTTTTCTGAGTCAGAACATTAAAGGAGCCGGTAGAGCGTTCAGGAGGGATGTCCTGGTAACCCGTAGAAACCATCACATCTTCCATGGACGTTGTCATCGTTTCTAGAAAGATTTGCATATCCTGAATTTTGTCCGCATTCACCTGGACTATCTTTGTTTTATAACCCAGATAAGATGCCGTAATCGTATGCTCCCCAGCAGGGAGTTGCAAATAAAAACCTCCGGTGCTGTCGGCAACGAAACCGGGTCTGTTCGCTACCTTTAGAGTTGCGCCTGGCAGTGGAGTACCCTTTTCCGCTGAGAGCACTCTGCCTCTGACCCTCACCTGACTATATGCTGAATGTTGCAAGCACATTAATAAAATACTTAACCTGATTATTTTTTTCATGATTCTTTGTTTTTAAAATCTATTGGGTTATCCGGCTTGCCGGATATGAGAGTATTCCGAGTTATTCTGCTTCTTTATTATCCCGCAGTACGAAAACCATAAAATCCCTTTGTGCCTCTTCTGCATAAAGTCCAATCCCTGCCAGATAATTTTTCAGAGCTGCTCTGGTCTTGATATTTTCCGGTTTCGACACAAAAAATTTCTTATCCAGGCCTGTTTCATCCAGTACGGGTACGCCGGGGCCATCGTCGCTGTTCATAATCTTGCTCAGTCGTTCCAAGCTGACTTTGAATTGCTGCACTGCCGGGACCGCCCGAAAAGAGGGCGTTCTTTTAATGAGCAGGCAGTCCATACTTCTTTTTTCGAGTTTACCTTCGTAGTCCGAATACCGGTTTAGGTCGGCAAGAATAAACTGTTGTAGCTGGTCTGCAAGGTTCAGCGGAACCTGCAATTCATAACTGTAGAGATTGTTTTTCTCCCAGTCATTAACTGACATCGAAGAACTCTCCGACCGGAGTTGCGTTAAATCCCTGACTTCGGCAACGATGTCCCTAACCAGCAGGTCCGGGTAAAGTTCGCGGCTGGTCAGATCGTACATGATCAGGACGGGGAGGTTAGTAAACACCCGCCCATTAATTATCCCGTCTTTAATCCTAAAACGGGTACCACTGGGTAAACCTTCGAATTTCCCCTGCAGGTATGTTGAATAATGAAGCAGAGAATTCAAAGGCATGGCATCAGATGAGAAAATTGGCCTGCTCATATCCACATCTTTCTTTTCTGCTATTTGCTGATCAGATCCGCTAAGCATCTTTTGAATATTTTCTTTCGTAACCTGGTCCCCGGAAGTAATGGCCTTAACTGTGCCATCGGGTCCGACCCAGACATAGTGGGGAATCAGCTGATGAGGGAATAAAGCGTCAAGCAGGGTATCTTGAATGGCGCTTGGCAAACTAAAAGGAGCTTCACCCTCTTTATGGCGTTTATTGAAGAGATCCCTCACTTTAAGTTCCGTATCCCTGCTGCTTTTGGTATTAACAAGAAGTATTTGCAGATCGTCCGCAAGGTCTTTCTGCAAAGCTTCTAACGCAGGAAACTTTTTGATACAGGAGGAACACCATGTTGCCCAGAAATCAAGAATCAGCAATTTTCCTTTAAAATCAGAGACTTTCGCGAAATTTGCAGAATAATTGATGAGATTCTGAATAGTTACATCGGGCATCTGGTCACCAACCTTTAGGTTCGCTGCCTTCGATTCCTGCGCCTTCACTTTAGTGGACCCAGCCCCGATAATAAAAACGACCGTTAGTAAAAAATAAACTCCTCTGCTTAAAAAACGTCTGAGATTGATGATGGCGTTTGCGACTTCATCTGTGGGGCTTAAATTATTCTCAAGTAAGTATTGTTCAAACTGTCCCTCATCATGATCGACTTTAAAGAGAGCCAGCAGGTTGCAGTCCATGATCTCCTGTTGATCGGCTCGGAGGAGGTTTTGGCGATAGTTCCAAAAGCCATAATCATTAGGTGAACCAAGGTCTTCTTCGCCTTCGTACCAACCGAATAAAACTTTGTTATCTTCTATTTTAGGTTCCGGCTTACTTTCCGGGATGGGCATAATGCCGAGGTATTTGTTTTCGAGCTTGCAGCGTTCCTCCCGGTCAAGTGTTTCGTTAAGCTTTTCGCGGATGCGTTTGGTCTCCGCATAAACCTGGTTAAGATCAGGAAGTAAGCGCTTCTTTGAACCATTATTGGTATTCCTGGTTCTTAAAAGCCGGTATTTTACTTGAGTGATTTGCTTAATTAAAGGCCATAGCACAGCCATTAAGCTCCTTTTTGCTTTCATTTTTTAATGTTTTTTAATGGTTAATAGAAAAAACTTAAAGAAAAAATAAACCTGTATGGCATGCAGGGCCCTAACCTATAAACTAAACATAACCCTGCAGCCAACAGGCCCATGCATCAATCGGGCGGGCGGATGATTAAAGAAAAAAGGGGAAAATAAATTTCTTTCATATTGGAAGGTAGGAAGAGCAGGTAATGTATCGAACCACAACACAATGTAATTCACAACGACGTTAATGTTTTTAACAACTCTAAAGAACTTGTATATTTATAATATATATTTGGCAATTAAACCTAATACAATGTCTGAAACAGCAACTCATATTGGAAAAAAAATCAGCCGCATACGCGAATTACGCGGGATGAAACAGGAAGCTTTAGCTGCTGAACTGGGAATTAGTCAGCAGGCAGTTTCTAAGATGGAGCAGAGTGAAAATATTGAAGATGAGGTGTTAGAAAAAGTTGCTAAAGTTTTAAACGTTTCGGCTGAAGCGGTTAAGCATTTTAGTGAAGAAGGAATGATTAATTATTTTAATTCATTTCATGATAACAGTGGCGCTGGCGCATATAGCAATTATAGTAATTTCAACTTCAACCCAATTGAGAAATTAATTGAGACAATGGAAGAGAATAAGCGTCTTTATGAACGGTTATTGCAGAGTGAGCGGGAGAAGGTGGAGATTTTGAAGGCAAAGTAAATTTTGCCCTGCATAAATTCAGGTGTCTGTAAGTTTTTCTTTTTTGTTTAAAATGAAAACAATCTAATTTAACTTATTCTTAAATCGCCAAAACTTTATTTACTTTATGCCTTCGATATACATTGAATGCAGCTAAGTAAACTCAACCCAAAGCAATCTCTTAATAAAGCCTATCTCAAAGAAACCGTACTCCGTGCTGATATTGAGCTGTTTAAAGATAATTTTAAGACATTTTTAAGCAATACCAGCACAAATTTAAATGATGAAGAATACCTGAAAACGCAGGTGAGCCATTTGCTCTGGGACACCTGGTATAAAGGCAAGCATCACATCAACCCTATCAGCAAGAACGACCTGGCTATTCATACCGGCAAATCACCATCCGATGCTATCGGGATTATTGTTGAGGTGAAAAGCGTAGGTAATAAAACGGAAATGCTATCCTCCGAAAAGCCGAACGCAAAAGCTTTCCATGAGCTGGTTCTTTATTATATGCGGGAACGCCTGGAAACTAAAAACAACGAAATTAAGCATCTGATTGCAACCAATATTAACGACTGGTATATTTTTGACGCCAACGAATTTGATAAAAAGATCTTTCGTAATACTGCGATCAGGAAGCTTTACGAGCTTAAAATCACCGACAAGAAGGATAATCCTTGGTTTTATAATGAGCTAAAGGATCTGTTTAACACATCCGTTGATCTCCTTTTAGAATGTTCCTATTTCAATATTCGTGAGTTTGAAAAGTTTATTCTGAACCAGCAAAGAGAGGATGACAAACAGATCATTCCGTTATATAAGATCCTTTCTCCGTCACACCTCCTCAAATTGCCTTTTGCTAATGACAGCAACTCCTTACAACCCAAATTTTATGCAGAACTGTTGCATTTGATCGGTTTAACAGAAATTAAGGAGGGGAGCAAAAAACTAATCCAACGCAAAAAGGAGGGGCAAAGAGATGCGGGCTCACTGATTGAAAATACGATCATGCAACTGGAAAGCCTGGATAAGTTATCCAGAATGGACCGGCCTTCGCAGTATGGGGACAACCAGGAGGAACGTTTGTATAATGTGGCCCTCGAACTGGTCATCACCTGGATAAACCGTATCCTCTTTCTTAAACTGTTGGAGGCGCAGTTACTAAGCTATCATAAAGGAGATGTGGCCTACACTTTTTTAAATAAAGACAAGATTAAGGATTTTGATGACCTGAATAAACTCTTTTTTAGGGTTTTGGCTAAACGGAACGAAGAGCGCAGTGAATCCATCCGTCAGCTATTTGGCAACGTCCCTTATTTAAACTCTTCCCTTTTTGAGCAAACTGAGATCGAGCACCAATCGCTGTTCATCAGTGCCCTTGAAGATAATCTAGATCTAACGCTACTTAGTAATAGCATATTAAAGGATAGGCATACCAACACCCGCAAAGGCTCATTAAATACACTCTATTATCTCTTTGAATTTCTAAATGCTTACAATTTCAGCAGCGAAGGGCAAGAAGATATTCAGGAGGATAATAAAACACTGGTTAACGCATCCGTTCTGGGGCTCATTTTTGAAAAGATCAACGGCTACAAAGACGGCTCATTTTTTACCCCCGGTTTTATTACCATGTATATGTGTAAAGAAACTATCCGGCGGGCAGTAGTACAAAAGTTTAATGAAATAAAAGGATGGGATTGTCAGGCCTACGAGGATCTGTATGATAAAATACAGGATCGAGCAGAGGCTAATACGATAATAAACAGCTTAAAAATTTGCGACCCGGCTGTGGGCTCAGGGCACTTTTTGGTTTCTGCCTTAAATGAGATTATTGCTATCAAACACGATCTCCGTGTTTTATCAGACCGAAATGGGCACTGGCTGAAAGAATACCAGGTAGAAGTTGTAAACGATGAGTTAATGGTTACCGCAGACGGCGACCCGTTTCAATATAACCCTTTAAACAGTGAAAGCCAGCGGGTACAGGAAACCCTTTTTCACGAAAAGCAAACGATCATAGAAAACTGTCTTTTCGGCGTAGACATTAACCCTAACTCCGTTAAAATTTGCCGCCTTAGGCTATGGATTGAACTGTTGAAGAACGCCTATTATAAGCCCCACTCGCGACCCATCGCCAAAGGAGACGGAAGTGTCTCCCTGAGTGCCATCGAAGGGCCGGGAATGAAGCAACTTGAAACTCTTCCTAATATTGACATCAACATCAAGTGTGGCAATTCGCTTATCAGTCGTTTCACTTTGGATGCCTCTTTGAAACAGGCACTTAAAAAAAGCAAGTTCAGTATTGATGCTTATCAGATAGCCGTTCAAACGTACCGCAATGCCGAAAACAAAGAGCAAAAGCGGGAAATGGAAAAATTGATCGAAGCGATCAAAAAAGATTTCCGCACCGAAATAAGCCAGAACGACCCGAAAGTTAAAAAGCTGGACCGGCTGGGTATAGAACTGTATAGTAAATACCAAACCAATAAACTCTTTGATGAGCAGCTAACCAAAGCACAGAAAAACGACCGAGTTAAATTAGAAGCGGACATTAAAAATTTGAGCACCGAAATACAAGAGATTAAGGATAACAAGATCTACGAAAATGCATTCGAGTGGCGCTTCGAATTTCCGGATGTTTTAAATGATGATGGAGATTTTGTAGGCTTTGATGTGGTGATCGGAAACCCACCCTATGTACGTCAGGAAGAGTTTAGCGATATAAAGGATTATCTCAAACAGAATTACGAAGTTTTTGCAGGAACGGCGGACTTATTAATTTACTTCACGGAAAAAGGATTATCCGTATTAAAAGAGAACGGACAATTTAATTTTATTATTGCCAATAAATTCATGCGTGCCGGTTTCGGCAAACCGGTTAGAACTTACCTCCAAAAGTATCAGTTAGAAGCTATCATTGATTTTGGCGATTTGCCTGTTTTTCAGGAGGCCACAACCTATCCATGTATTTTAACCGTTAAAAAACAAAACGTTGCTTCGCCGTTCTTTGCATTAATGATGACTGATTTGCATGTGGATGATTTAGAATTGCACATTCATGAAAATGCTTTTCATCTGCATCAAAATACTTTGAACAAGGAAGGTTGGAATTTAGAAAAGCAAGAAACCCAAAGCCTAGTTAATAAGCTTAGGAAAGCCGGTAAATCGTTCGATGAGTATGTAAATGGCAATGTATATAGAGGGTTATTAACAGGTTTAAACGAAGCTTTTATAATTGATGAGAGCATTAAAAATCAAATAATTGCCAAGGAACCACAGGCTGGAGAAATTATCAAGCCATTTTTAATTGGGAAAGAAGTAAAAGCTTATCTAAAGCCGAAGAGCAACCGTTTTGTCATCTTTACTAGAAGAGGTATTGACATCGAAAAATATCCAACTGTAAAGCTATACTTGGAAAAATATAAAAGTCAGTTAATGCCAGGCGAATCGGGAGGAAGAAAATCTGGAAGATATGAGTGGTATGAAATTCAAGATACAGTAGCTTATCATGAAGAGTTTGCAAAACCCAAAATAATCTATCCCAACATCTGTAGAAAGCCAGAATTCACTTTTGATACCGAGGGCATTTATACAAATCAAAAATGTTTTATTATTCCGACATCAGACAAATATCTTCTGGGAATTTTAAATAGCGCTGTGACGTTCTTTCTGTTCAGAAAAATTCTCCCAAAGCTCAGAGGTGATTTTTACGAACCGAGCTATGTGTATTTCAAAGATTTCCCTATTGCTTTACCGGATAACGAAACAAGAGAAGCAATTATTCGACTTGTGGAAGAAATCACGCTCAGAAAGCAAGATGATTCAAACGCTGATACTAAATGTCTTGAGCAAAAAATAGATCAGCTTGTGTACCCGCTATATAACTTAACCAAAGAGGAAATTAAGATGGTGGAGGGAGATGCTCAATGAAAAAGGACGACAATCAAGAGATCTTAAATCCATTGGAAACATACAAATTGGAACTTATTAAAATTTATGAAAAGAGCCAAGACTCATTTGAAAAGCAGTTATCCTATTTAAGTGCCGGAGCTTTAGGCTTATCAATCCTTTTTATTGAAAAAACTGTAACAGATATTTCTACAAGCACCTTTAAATTTTTTTTAGCCGGTAGTTGGATACTATTAGCAATAACACTAGTAGTAAATTTGATTTCCCATTCCATCTCGGCCAGAAATAGCTATAAAACCATTAATGATATTGAAACAGACAAATATGATTCAGAAAAGGCAGAAAAACGTATTAAGCAAGTCAACAAAATAAATAATTTAACGATAACTACGTTTTTACTAGGTATTTTAGCACTTATAATATTTGTAATAATTAACACAATGAGCGATAAAATAAAAACTTCAAACAATTCCGACTTGACAAAAGGTTTTACATCGGGTCCACCACCAAATAGTTACCCGGCACCAGCGCCTCAAACAGGGCAAAATCCAACTCCACCGCCTAGTATTCCGTCCAAACCGATTGAGGCACCAAAAGAAAAGTAATGTCAAAAAACAATAATACACCTCTGGTCGCTTTAAAAGAAGGCTATAATCCGTCCGTGCCTCCAAAGGTTATAAAAGGAGGTCAAAATCCAACGCCGCCACCATCCTTGCCTACTAATATTCGTTAAGTTGAATAAAATCCTTTTATTATCTTTCCAAAAAAACTTTAGCTAATGCCTTTACCTTCAACGGCAACATTTACTTTTCTGGAAGAGATTGGAACCGATGGGCATAGCCCGTTGAAGTTTATTTGCGAGGACGATCATATTTATTATTGTAAATACAGGACCGGACGCAGCCTTAATCAGCATGAGATAGATTGCCTTTTTTATGAGGTTGTTTCTAATAGATTGTTAAAGGGATTAAATATTCCAACTCCTGAACTATCATTGATAGAAATTTCGGCGAATTCTTTTAACCCTAAAGACCTAAAGTACCACAAGAGGTTTTGCAAACCGGGAGTGATCTATCTGGGATCTAAACATATTGAAAATACGGATCTTGTACAAAGTGTACAACCGGTAACTTCGAAACGAGAGTTTAAACAGCTTATGAATCCTTATGATCTTATTAAAATAGCCATGTTTGATCTGTGGGTAGATAACTGCGACCGTGGCAGAGAAGAAAACTATAATCTATTGTTATCCACTGATGGTAAGTCCAAAAAAATTTATGCCTTTGACCATGCTTTCTGTTTCGGCGGCCTTGATAAATTAAGAATGTTTCATGCTGGGTTGCCAACTAACCATGGTAATAAACTTATTACTTCTTTGTACTTTAAGAAAATTTTACCATTTTTAGATAAGAAAAAATGCAAAGAAATTGTTGATAACTTCCTATTTTTGCAACCCGATGAAGCAGAACCCATTATTCTGGATACCTACAATGATTGCCCACAGGAATGGGGCATCCCTTTTGCGCTAGTTGAGCGTATGATATCTCTTTTGACTAACACCGAAAGAAATCAAACAGTTATACAATCAATTCTATCCGTTATTAATCACTAGTAAAATGAAATCCTGGTATTCGATCATATATTCTCATCCAAACGCTTATTCTGCAGAGCAGATAGCTTGTGGTTTGTTAGTTGTAAATCCGACCGGTATTCTATTTGAATATGACGAAGAGAAGCTGGATATCGTATCGAAGCTTTCTCTCATTGACATCAAAGCCCATTTAAAGCAATCCTTCTATAACCTTAAATTGACTGTCAAAAAGCTTAATGAAGAAAATCAAAAAGCCGAAGTTCAATTTTTCATGGAGCCAAAACTACTATTTCAGCAAAGTTATGGCAATTATCTACATAAATACAGTCATGGCATCATTCAGTATTCTGAACCCAACCCTGTAGCTTCCGAAGTATCAAAAGAGAAATTTAACATATTATTTGAAAAATTTATAGGCCCTAAAAAAAAGGATAAAGGAACCTTTAATAAAAATCTTTTTCATAATTCTTTCAAAAAGAAACTGGCAAACCCTTCATTAAAAGCAAAAGTGGATATAGACCTTAAGTTAACTCCTCAAAAACTTGAAGGCATTTACACAGAAACGAATGTTAGACTAATTGGTAAAAATGGTGTAATTACTGCTGTGAATGATCTCGACTTTACTGTAAGCACTGAAACTTTGGGGACGCATTTGAATGAATGGGATGTTTTAGTGAATGCATTAAATACTTTCAGCGCTGAAAAAAAATGGAAGAAAGGTGAATATCATATTGTTTTCAATAAACCCAAGGCGAAGTCCATCCAGGAAAAGATTTTCAATAATATAATTGAATCTAAAAAGGGCATGTACCATTTGACATCTTTTGATGAAGTAGATAGTATTATTGAAAAAATAGAGAAGAATGAATATTCACCAATTTCTATGTTTTTGTAAAAAACTTAAAATTATTAAGAAAGATTAGCTCGTCCGTTGATCTTTTTTTAGGGTGAACGGTAGGAATTTAAGGGTTGATATTGTTTTTTGGTCTGAAAAATAACCAACCAACAACTAACAATCCCAATGTCAACAAACCGCCATACAAGAAATCTTCGTCTGGAAAACGGGTACCTACAAAACCTGCTATCGGATAAGCGATAGCCCACCACAGATGTGAAAAAGCGAAGTGAGACCCGAAAACTTTTCCCTGTTCTGGATCTGCAATATTTTCACCTATCAATGTTTCAGATGGTATTTCTGCTAAACTCTGACCTAAACCGGCCACGATCCATAAAATAATCATAATCGAAAAACCAACGTAGTTGGCCGCACTGATGGCCATCCCGAGCATGAGCGCCCCTAAGATCAGCGAACGCTGACGGCTTTTGGTTTTATCAAAATTTCCGGACATAAAAGCGGCTATGCTTGCCCCAATCCCAAAAGCTGCCATAACCCAGCCATAATGTTTATCGGTCAGATTCAAACTGCTTTTTATATGCCCCACCGTATTCACCAGTATCTGCGCTCCGGCAATGGCAGAAATAAATTCAATTGCTAGTGCAAAGCGTATTAATTTGTTGCCAAAAAGCAATTTAGCACCCTTTAAAACATCCTGCCATGCAGATAATGGCTTTGGTTTTACTTCCCCAAAATTTTCTTTGCGAAGCAAGTTAGCGGGCAGGGTTAAAATAAGTGCGCCTGCCAGCACAAATGAGGCCGCATCAACAAAAAATATTTCCCTTGCCCCTAGCCAGACTGCCAGGATTCCGGCCATAGCCGGACCTAAAACACCCAAAAGCTGAAAGGTTCCTGTAGATAATCCAATGGCCTGCCGGTAATATTGCTTATCAACTATATGCGGAATTATTGACTTATAGGTGGGCGTAAAGAAAGCATTGAAAATATTTAATAGAAATACCAGAACATAAATTTGCCATTCGGCAGTGATAAAGGGCATAAAGGATACTATAACCATTCGGATGAAATGCGTGATGTAAAGAATTTTCTTACGATCAAACCTATCAGCCAAAACCCCGGCGAAAGGCGAGAAAATAATAAATGCGCTAACCCGTAATGTTAGCGCAGAAGCTAAAATCACAGCAGAACGGTCCCTCCCAAACTGGTAAGATAGCAATGCAATTCCTACCCAGGTAAACGCATCACC
>JBDTLL010000021.1:0-16985 GCA_039934815.1 Daejeonella sp.
TCATCGGAAAAATTCTGAAAGTTTATGAAATAAGCCGCGACATGCAAGGCAAGAAACAACCTGTAGACTGGAGAAAAGTTCAGGGTGTTTTATTCGCGGTAGCATTAGTTTTGGGATTATATGGAGTTTATTGGTCATACTCAGTGCAGGGCCCGATGTTTAGAATGGACGCTGCCTCAGAGCATGGTGAGCGAATCGACTTTATGTTTGATATCACGCTGATTATTACAACAATCGTTTTCATACTTACTCATATAGTTTTATTCGGGTTCTCTTACCAATACCGTGGATCTGTTAAAAAGAAAGCATATTTCTATCCGCATAATAATGCAATTGAGCGTATCTGGACAATAGTTCCGGCTATCGTATTAACAATATTGGTTTTATTGGGATTTTTTACCTGGAGAAGCATTACAAATCCACCACAATCTGAACAGGGAAAAGCTTTATTGATTGAAGTTAGAGGCGAGCAGTTTAAATGGAATATCCGTTATTCCGGACAAGACAATCAGATTGGCTTAAGTAACTATAAATTAATTACGCCAACCAACGGTTTGGGTATAGACTTTAAAGATCGCAAAAGCTGGGATGACAAATTAGCCGGAGAAATTGTAATTCCTGTAAATCGTCCGGTTAGAGTTGCAATTGGTTCTAAAGATGTACTGCACAGTTTTTACCTTCCCGATTTCAGAGTTCAAATGAACGCGGTTCCGGGAATGGCTACTTTCTTCCAGTTTACACCAAAACTTACTACGGAACAAATGCGTGAGAAACGTAAAGATCCGGCATACAATTACACGTTATTATGCGCTAAAATTTGCGGAGCAGGTCATTACAACATGCAGGCAAAGGTTACAGTTGTATCTGAGCAGGAATATGCTGCATGGATTGCAAAGCAACCGATAATGTATAATGATGATGTTAAAAAAGAACTTCAGATGGCTGATGAAAAAGCAGGATCTGAACTTAATAAAGTTGCGTTAAATACTAATACTAAAAGATAATAGAGATTATGGCAAGCACAGCAATACACGATTCAGCCGTACTACACCACCATGATCATGGTCATGATCACGGTCATCATAAAGAGAACTTTATAACTAAGTACATATTCAGTCAGGATCATAAAATGATTGCGAAGCAATTCCTGATCACTGGAATTATCATGGCAGTTATTGCGATGATGTTATCTGTACTTTTCCGTTTACAATTGGGCTGGCCTGATAAAACGTTCCCTTTGTTGGAAACATTTTTAGGTTCATGGGCAGAAGGTGGAAGAATTAAACCGGATTTTTATCTGGCCTTGGTGACTATACATGGTACCATGATGGTATTCTTTGTATTAACTGCGGGTTTGAGCGGAACATTCAGTAACCTGTTAATTCCTTTACAATTAGGTGCGAGAGATATGGCTTCGCCATTCCTAAACATGCTTTCATACTGGTTTTTCTTTACGGCTTGTGTGATCATGATGGCATCTTTCTTTACTGCAACCGGTCCTGCAAGTGCTGGCTGGACAGTTTATCCGCCATTATCGGCATTGCCAAAGGCAATACCGGGATCTGGAATTGGAATGACTTTGTGGTTAGTAAGTATGACTATCTTTATTGCTTCTTCATTAATTGGAGCATTAAATTATATCAGTACGGTTTTAAACATGCGTACTAAAGGTATGGATATGTGGAAAATGCCTTTAACCATTTGGGCATTCTTCTTAACTGCCATTGTTGGAGTTTTATCTTTTCCAGTATTAGTTTCAGCTGTAGTTCTGTTAATATTCGACAGAAGTTTCGGAACAAGTTTCTACTTGTCTGATATTGTAATCTCTGGACAGGTATTGCCGAATCAAGGTGGTAGCCCAATTCTTTGGGAGCACTTATTCTGGTTCCTTGGTCACCCTGAAGTTTACATTGTATTGATGCCTGCATTAGGTATTACTTCAGAAGTAATCGCTACTAATTCGCGAAAGCCAATTTTCGGTTACCATGCAATGGTTTATTCACTTATTGGTATTACTGTACTTTCCTTTGTTGTATGGGGACACCATATGTTTGTAACAGGAATGAATCCGTTCCTCGGTGGAGTGTTTATGATTACCACACTGATTATTGCTGTTCCATCGGCGGTGAAGACATTTAATTATCTGGCTACATTATGGCGTGGTAATATTCGTTTTACTCCGGCTATGTTATTTGCAATTGGATTGGTGTCTTTCTTTATCTCTGGTGGTTTAACCGGTATTTTCTTAGGAAACGCTGCCTTAGATATTAACTTACACGATACGTACTTTGTAGTTGCTCACTTCCACCTGGTAATGGGTTCTGCTGCAATATTTGGTATGCTTTGCGGAGTATATCACTGGTTTCCAAAAATGTTCGGCCGTTTAATGGACGAAAAATTAGGATACCTTCACTTTTGGTTTACTTTCATTGGCGCTTATTTAGTGTTTTTCCCAATGCACTTTATGGGTCTTGATGGTGTTCCACGTCGTTACTATGCGTTCACAGAATTTGAATTCATGAAAGAGTGGTTAACAGTAAACACGTTCATTACTTGGGCAGCTATTATATCTGCATTGGCACAGGTTGCTTTCTTGTGGAACTTCTTTTACTCTATATTTTATGGTAAGAAAACTTCACAGAATCCATGGCAATCAAATACTTTGGAATGGACAACTCCGGTAGAGCGTATACACGGAAACTGGCCGGGAGAAATTCCAACAGTTTACAGATGGCCATATGATTACAGCAAACCTGGACATCATGAGGATTTCATTTCTCAGACAACTCCTTTCTCTGAAACTATGAGCTCTAACTTGCCTCATGATTTTGAAGGAAATCCGGAAGCAGAAAGAATTCAGGAAGAGTGGGTTAGAAACAATCCTGCACCCAAAGCTATAGAAGAGGTTTAATCTTTTAGCGAGCTAAATATTAACATTGCAATTTTGCAAAACATTGGGGTATCTGCCGTAAGTATTACTTACAGATACCCCAATTTTATATATCAACACTAAATGTATCCTTCCAGCGAAAAGAGATTTCTTAAGATAAATTTTATCTCAATTATTACTCTTTTTGTTTTAATTCTTGCAGGTGGAATTGTTAGAACATCCGGTTCAGGAATGGGTTGCCCCGACTGGCCGA
The DNA here is from genome assembly GCA_039934815.1 of Daejeonella sp. GTDB lineage: Bacteria > Bacteroidota > Bacteroidia > Sphingobacteriales > Sphingobacteriaceae > Daejeonella. The sequence continues at coordinate 3,144 of JBDTLL010000021.1, forward strand.
AATGTTTTGATCAGTACGTGCCACCAACAGAATCTTCTCAGCTTCCTGCTAATTACCTGGATAAATATGTCCAGAAACGTGTTGCCAAAAATGAACGTTTCGCACGCACGTTAGATGTTTTAGGTTTTGGCGAACTGGCAACAAAAATCAGAAATGATAAAAGCATTTTTGAACATGAAGAGTTTAACGCACTCAACACCTGGATTGAATATATTAATCGTTTAATCGGCGTGATTTGTGGTCTTCTGATTATAGGCTGCTTGATTTTTTCAGTTACATACATCCGGTCACGGAAAAAAATATTCTTTCTAAGTCTTTTGAATTTATTTCTTGTCGGATTTCAAGGCTGGCTAGGTTCAATTGTAGTTTCAACCAATTTACTGGCCTGGGTGGTAACTGTACATATGCTATTAGCGCTCGCAATTGTTGCTATTAGTATTTACACCTATTTCCAGGCCAGAATCTGGAGAGAAAGAAATATTCTGACAAACAGATCAGAACCTTTGTTGAGAGGAATAGCTACATTTGCCATCATTTTAACATTGATACAAATAACATTAGGCACCACTGTAAGAGAGCAAATAGATGCTATTTCTGATAGTATGAATAAGATGGGAAGGGCAGAATGGGTTGCAGAGGTAGGTTTGAATTTCGAAATTCATCGTGATCTGGCCATTCTGGTAATAATTGTAAATGCCATTCTTTTTGTAATGGTTCGCAGCAGATATCTGTTGAATGGCCAGCAATTTAAGTTTGTCTCGATAGTGGTTATATTAATCATTGTGCAAATTATAACAGGGATTGTTTTATCCTATCTGGCTCTTCCACCCGTTGCGCAAACTATCCATTTATTACTTGCCAGTTTGCTTTTTGGATCTCAATATTATTTAATGCTTTTGTTGGGACGGAATAAAATGTATAGAAGGAAACAAGCGTGAAGAATTTTTTAACAGATTTTAAAAATTTAATAAAGCTGCGGTTAACACTAACCGTGGTATTTTCGGCATCCATTTCATTTCTAATAGGAAGTAAAGTTCAGGGTGATATTATCTGGATAAACTGGTTTATTTTAACAATAGGTGGTTTTTTAGTTACTTCGGCCGCAAACGGTTTTAACGAGATTATTGAAAAAGATCTTGATAAATTAATGAAACGCACCATGGATCGTCCAATTCCTTCGGGAAGAATGACAACCGGGCAAGCATTGGTTTTAAGCTTATTTATGGGAATAGCCGGAACATTGATTTTGGTTAAGCTTAATTTCCTCACGGGAGTATTATCTGTATTTTCCATTTTTCTTTATGCGTTTTTGTATACACCGATGAAAAGGAAATCGCCAATTGCTGTATTTATTGGTGCTTTTCCGGGAGCGTTACCTCCGCTAATTGGCTATTTTGCCGCATTTGATCGCCCGGAGATATCCTGGATTCCTATCATATTATTCCTTATTCAGTTTGTTTGGCAGTTTCCGCATTTCTGGGCAATTGCATGGGTGTTGGATGAAGACTATAAGCGTGCTGGTTTCAGACTTCTGCCTACAACAAAGCCGGATAAGATCAGCAGTTTTTTAACTTTGCTGTCTACTATCATTTTATTACCCGTTGGTTTAATGCCTTTCTTTTATGGTTTTGGCGGATATATTTATGCAGCTATATCTATAATCAGCGGATTGCTTTTCTGCTGGCAGGCGCTTAAGCTATTTAACAACGGAGATGTACCTTCCGCTAAAAAGCTGATGTACACTTCCTTTTTATATTTGCCGTTGGTTCAACTGGCATTATTATTTGATTTTATTATAAAATAATTATATGGCACAAATTTCCCGAGAACAGGATAAGCAAAATCTAAAGGCCAAAAAGTTTTTGATGTGGTTATTCATCATCTCATCATTTATGATGTTTGCCGCTTTAACCAGTGGTTTTATAGTTTACACAGCCGGTAGCGCAGAAAGAGGACTTAAAGTTATCTTACCTCAGGCATTTAAATACAGTTCTGCGGTTATTATTATCAGCAGTATTACCATGCATCTGGCCTATTTATCAGCAAAAAGGTTACAGTTTGGAAAACAAAAAATGTATTTGGGCATTACTATCTTTTTAGGATTTCTGTTCTTTTACCTTCAACTTTCTGCGTGGAAAACATTAACAGAACAAGGTGTTTATTTTGTTAACTATAATGCCTCTCAGTCTTTTATTTATATTTTTTCCGGTGCGCACCTGGTGCATATTTTTGCCGGTATATTAATGTTGTTTTTTGCCCTTGCGGGAGTATTGAGAAACATACCTCAGGTACGAAATTTGTTTCGTTTGGAGGTCACTTCAATATTTTGGCATTTTATAGATATACTATGGATTTATCTATATGTTTTCTTACTTTTGAACCAATAATAAACCCAAATACCATCACTTAAATGAGTTCTACTGTATCACAAATTGATGAAATAAAAACCGACGCCTGGAGTGGTGGAAAATCTCCTTTTGCTGTTGAATACGGCAAATTGATGATGTGGTTTTTCCTGCTATCAGATGCTTTTACTTTTTCTGCTTTTCTGATCTATTACGGAGCGCAACGCTTTAGTAAAATGACCTGGCCTGATCCGGATCTGGTTTTTCAGTCTATTCCCGGCATTGCCGACGAAGGCTATCCTCTTGTTTTTGTGGGTATCATGACTTTTATTTTGATTATGAGTTCTGTAACTATGGTTTTAGCCGTAGAAGCCGGACATCGTAATGCCAAAAAAGAAGTTGCCGGATGGATGATTGCTACAATCATTGGTGGTTTAATGTTCCTGGGTTGCCAGGCAATGGAATGGACTCACCTGCATCACGAAGGTTACTGGTGGGGAAGATTTCCAGAAACTTACGCCGGAATTGAAAGTATAGGAGCCCTGCAGTTTGCCAATTTGTTTTTTACAATAACAGGCTTCCACGGTTTTCACGTATTTACCGGGGTAATCATAAACATCATTATTCTAATAATGACTCTGAGTAATGTGTTTCAAAAACGCGGAAGTTACCTTATGGTTGAAAAAGTAGGCCTTTACTGGCACTTTGTAGACCTTGTTTGGGTATTCGTATTTACATTCTTCTATTTAGTTTAATCCTGATAAAGCGAAATAATGTCAGCAGAACAAACAACACATAATCAAGATGCGCATGCCGGTGAGCATGAAGGCATGACCAAGAAAAAGATTTGGCAGGTATTTTTTTACCTGTTAGGAATTACAGCCATTGAGTTTTTTATTGCCCTGTATTTATTACCTCACGGGATTATAGGCCATGGAATAGGAAATTTCGCATATATCATCCTTACTTTAGTTAAGGCGTTTTATATCGTAGCTTATTTTATGCACTTAAAGTTTGAAAAATTAGCTTTAAGAACAGGCATTACCATTTCACTGGTGTTTATTGTTTACTTTATTATTTTGATGCTCACAGAAGGTTCATACCTGAATGTGCACATGAATTAATGAACAATTCCACTTCTTCTTTTAAAAAAATTATAATCCTGGTTATCCTTCTTGCGGTACCAGGATTATTGTATTATTTACTACAGGAAAAAGGGCAAAACAGATATCACCCGCTGGGTGTTTTTGGCCCTAAGGAGTTAAGCGGAACCTTTCACACCAAACGCGGAAAGCAGATTCCCGATACTCTTTATCATCACATTCGCAATTTTTCGTTAATTGATCAGCAGGGTAAAGATTTTTCACTCAATGCAGATAGTAACCGCATCACGGTAGTTAATTTCTTTTTTACACGCTGCCCTTCTTTTTGTTCAGATATGAATAAAGAAATGGCGAGAGTAGCAAATCGGTATTCTAACAATAATTTGCTCCGGTTTATATCAATTTCTGTAGACCCGGATTTCGATTCGCCCAAAGTGCTGGCAAAGTATTCTTCAAATTATAACTTACCCGTAGATAAATGGCGTTTCCTTACGGGAAATCAGGATAGCATATATAACATTGCCCGTCAGGATTTTTTGGTAGATGCTATTCGCGATTCAAATAAGGTTGATAATGTAATCCATAGCCCGATGCTGATCTTGTTGGATCCCCAGAAACGCATTCGCGGATATTATGATTCTACAAATAAAACGGAAGTGGATAAGCTTAGCGATGAAATAAAAGTTCTGATAACTGAAGAACTGCGGAAAGTTAAAAATCCGTAGGTAAAACTTGAGTGATCAATTCGCCCTGCAATTCCTTTTTTAACACTATCACAATGAAAGATAAATTAATTTTCAGGCTGATCGCCGCAGTTTCAATATTTGTTTTTGTAGTTGTTGTAATTCTTCAAAGTAACGTTCTAAATATCTTTCCGGATAAGAGTGCAATTCCTTCATGGGTATTTTTGCTTCCTAAATTAAATGCCATCATTAACGGAACTTGTAGTGTGTTGCTGTTAATTTCATTGTACTACATTAAGAATAAAAATATTCAGGCGCACAAAACGCTGAACATAATCACTTTTATTCTATCATCATTATTTCTGGTTTCGTACATTATATTTCACGCAACAGGTATCAAAACTACCTATGGTGGGCAGGGACCTTTAAGAACGGTTTATTATTTTATTCTGATTACACATATCGTTTTAGCAGCCGTAGTTTTGCCATTGGTGCTGTTCAGTTTTCAACGTGGTTTAAGCATGCAAATAGAGAAACATCGGAAGATTGTACGCTGGAGTTTCCCCATTTGGTTATACGTAACAATTACCGGAGTTTTAGTGTATTTAATGATATCACCCTATTACACTTTTTAGAAAACAATTTGTTGTTTCATATTGTAAAATTGGGGTATTGTTTTAAAACTAATTGCCTTTAATTTAAAGCGTTCACGTATATTTGACTTATGAAAGCGATCAAAAAAATATCCGTTATTTTCATCATTTCATTCCTTACTTTAACCGCGGCAGACGTGTCGGCACAATGTTCTATGTGTGCATTAAACGCAGAAAATTCTGTTAAAAACGGTAATACCGACGGTAACGGTTTAAACAAAGGGATCTTATATCTTTTAGCGGCACCATATCTTGCGGTTGCAGGAGTAGGGTTTCTCTGGTATAAAAAATACCGTCGTAAAAACGTGGCAATCGATATTAAAGACGAGAAAATTAACATGAACTAACCTGAGGGTTGTTTGCATTAATTTTTTAGAGTATTTCCACGCCCCATGCCCAATAGCAAAATAGATGCAGTTGTTAAAGCTAAATGTCCAAAATGCAGGCAGGGTAATATTTTCTCCGGACCGATGTATGGTTTTAAATGGCAGCATACGAATGAATTCTGCCCAAATTGCGGGATGCGATTTGAAATAGAACCCGGTTATTTCTACGCAGCAATGTATGTGAGTTACGCCTTTAATGTTGCCCAAATGGTAACGTTGGGTATTTTAACATATTATTTTTCAGGTCAGTCAGAATCTCCCTGGTTGTATATCGCCATAATTCTTTTCGGAACTTTTCTGTTTGCACCATTTAATTACAGATATTCACGTGTTGTACTTCTGCATTGGCTTTCGCCGAAGGTAAAATACAATGCCTATTACAATTCGGATGATTACAAAAGCAACGTTTGATTTTTTAAAGGATCTCGCTCAGAATAATAACAGAGAATGGTTTCATGATCATAAAAATGAACATGATTTGGCTAAGCAAAATGTTTTAGATTTTGTTCAGCAAGTAATCAATAAGTTGGGCAAAACAGAACCATTAATTCCACAAAATCTGGAAGCAAAAAATTGTGTTATGCGTATCTATCGCGACATACGCTTTAGTAAAGATAAAACTCCATACAAAACAAACTTTGGCGCCGGCATATCGCCGAATGGCAAAAATTTTAACGGTCCCGGATATTATCTCCATATAAGTCCAGAAGGTTGTTTTGTAGCTGGTGGATGTTGGATGCCTGAAGCCGAAAATCTAAAACTGATTCGTCAGGAAATAGATTACAATGCGTCAAGTTTTCGTGAAATAATAGAAGATCCGGATTTTAAAAGTTATTTTGTTGAGCCGGATAGAGAGAATTTGCTTAAAACTTCACCGAAAGGATATCCTGCTGATCATCCGGAGATTGAATTTTTAAAATTGAAGAGTTTCACCGTTAGTCATGAAATAAATTCTGCAGAACTATCCAATAAAAATTCTGTTGACAAGGTGGTGGAAGGATTTGAAAAAATGCATCCGTTCATGATTTTTCTAAGAAACGCTTTATCTTAAACAAATTATAAAAAATATGAAGAAACTAAACATTGCCATTCTACTTGCCATTTTAATTGGCTCTTTCAGCTCATGTGTTGTACTATCTCCAAAAAAATACAATGCTTTATTAGCTAAAAATGATTCTCTTTCTATGGGTTGGGAATCTGCTCAGGTTAAAATAGAGAGCTTGGAAGAAGAAATGAATCGCCTGCAGGCAGATACAACACGCATGAATACTCGCATTAACGAATTGCAGAACAAATTGCAGGGATTGGATGCCAATTATGCGTCGCTGCGTTCTAACAGTTCAACAGAGATTAATAAATTATCTGAGGATCTGCAAAAACGCGAAGCTCGTTTAAAAGAAGTTGAAGAAATTTTGCGCAAACGCGATGAAGCAACCAACGCATTAAAAGAAAAGCTTTCTAAAGCTTTACTGGGTTTCCAGGAAAGTGGTTTAACAGTAGATATTCGGAATGGAAAAGTGTACGTTTCTTTAACAGACAAATTGCTTTTCCCAAGCGGCAGTATTGTAATTGACGAAAGAGGAAAGCAGGCTTTAAAGGAGTTGGCAAAGGTTTTAAAAACTCAGCAGGATATAAATATTTCTGTGGAAGGTCATACAGATAATCAGCGTGTGGTAAATCTGGGTCAGATTAAAGATAACTGGGATCTTTCTGTATTGCGTGCAACTTCTGTTGTTCGTTATTTAACTGATGTTGAAAAAATAGAAAATAACCGGATTACAGCAACCGGTAAAGGTCAATATCAGCCAATTGAAGAAGGAAATACGTCAGAGGCCAGAAGCAAAAACCGTAGAATTGAAATTGTACTTTCTCCAAAATTAGATGAATTGTACAATCTGATTAAATAATAAAAATGCATTACAAAAAAAGAGCGCTGAAATCTTCATCGCTCTTTTTTTGTGCTTTAAAACGCCTTTAAAATGGACTTGTAAAATCTTTAAATAAGGGCAATACTTTATCTTTTTCTGATAAAAAAACCTGATCGTTTTCGACACCCCAATTAATGTTTAATTGCGGATCATTCCATATCACACCAATTTCTGATGCCTTGTTATATAAATTGGTAACCTTATAGGTGAAAATGGTATTCTCTTCTAACGTGACAAATCCGTGCAAAAATCCGGGCGGAACCCAAAACATACGGTGATTCTCTCCGCTTAATTCTACCGTAAGGCTTTCTCCAAAAGTAGGAGAGTCTTTACGGATATCAACAACAACATCAATTACTTTCCCCTGAATTACACGTACCAGTTTGCCCTGATCATGTGGCGGTGCCTGCGCATGTAAACCTCTCAATGTACCGGGTTGGGACAGCGATTGATTATCTTGAACAAACTCAAAATTTATTCCCGCATTCTTAAATGCTTCCTTGCTGTAACTTTCGTAAAAATATCCGCGATCGTCTTCCCAAACTTTATTTTCAATAATCAGCGCACCTGCTAGTTTTGTTTCTAAAAACTTCATGCCTGATCTACAAATTCCATTAATGAACGATAGCTAACAAATTTGTCTTTAAACTGCGGCGGATAAGATGCCTGTAAATCTGCAGCATATTTGTGCTTATATTCCTCGTATTTCTGACCGTTTTCTGCAATAAACTGCATGCAGTAAGTTGCACCTTCATTGGGCGAATCAATAACCTTTAACATTCTGTATGACAGAAAACAGGTTGTTGCCATCACCTCTGGAATATGCTCACCTTTCATCCAATTTAACCACTCGGTTTCTATCTCTTCATCCAGAATAACCGTTACGTTGTATAAAATCATGTTGCAAAGATAAGTTTTATATCAATCTCAGAATTGCGGCTTTAAAAACTTTTCTTTTTTTATGAGCCGGGCTTGTCGCCACGTAGATTTCTGAATCTTTTGCGGGCTTCGATTACATATAAACTTCCGGGAAAGTCTGTGATAATTTTTTGATACAGATCTTTTGCTTTTGCTGGCTGATTGAGTTTGGACTCGTTAATTTCTGCAAGCATAAAAAGAGCGTCATCTGCCCACAAATCAAAGGCATAATTTGTTATAATTTTTTGGAGCTCGGAGACCGCTTTTTCCAGCTCATTTGTTTTTATATGGATTTTTGCCCGCGACATTAAAATGTCATCATCTAAAGAACTTGACGGATATTTTGCGTTTAAGCTATCCAAAGTTTTTAATGCCAATTGTGCTTGATTTTTGAAAATCAAAAGATCTGCACGCGAATAGAATTCCAAAGCTAATGTGTCAGTTTCATTCTGTAAGTTATCTGTAATCAGCAACCGGAGATTTAGCGCATCATTGGCATATAATTGGGATGTAGATGCTTTTAAAACGTCTAATTGAGCTTTTGCCCATAAAAAGTCGCCCTGGAAATAAGACAGACGTGCATTTTTAAATTTTGCTTCCTGACCAGCCGGTTCATTTGCAAACTGTTTTTCTACCTGACCGTAAGTTAATGCAGCATCCCAAACTTCACCGGTAAGAATATAAATATCACCAAGCTCTAGTTTAGTCTGCGCAAGAATCGATGAATTTAGGGCCGGAATTTTCAGTAAGTTTTCAAGTTCGGTAGCGGCTTTTTGAGGTTCATTTAAACTGTACGCCAGCAAACCGGCATATTGCCTGATGGCATAAGAAGTACCAGTATTTCTTCCAAATTCGTTTAATAAAAATTCATAATCTTTTTCAAGAATCAAGAGCTCTTTTTCATCCAGCTTACCGGCCGTGAGCATTTTAGTTTTGATGTTGAGAAGATCTATTTTTGCAGGTATATAGTAACGGCTGTTTTCTCCCTTCTCTACTAAATAATTCAGAACTTCAATAGCCTGGTCGTACGCTTTACTCTCACTCAGCAATCTCGAAAGCTCAAAAACCCTGTCGCCGTCCTCTTTTAACCTTTTATCCAAAGCCAAAGTTTGTCGTACAGCCATGTCAAACTCTTTTTGCTGAATAAAAAGCCACGTTAGAAACTCGGTGTAAGCAATATTTTGGGGGTTCTTTTGTATTCTGCGAAGCAAGGCGCTTTTCAAAAGATCGTAATCAGAATTATCTTCCAGTAAATTAGACAAAGTATTTTGCGCCTGAAGTAAAACCTGAGGCGTACTTTGTAGCAAATTCAAATACTCCATAATCAGCATACCTTTATCTTTTCTAAAGCGGTATAAACTTATCAGGTCATAAACAAAGGCATTTTCATCGTTCAAAAGCCGGCGCCCGGTTATAAAGGTTTTAACAGACAGGTCATAGGCCTCTGCACGATAAAAATTGGTTGCCAAATCGCGTATAGCAAATTCATTTTGGGGCAAACCTTTTATTAAGGAATTAAAAAGATCATCAGCTTTTTCCTTGTCACCTTTTTCTAAAAAAATACGACCAACATCTATTGGATATGCATAATTCTGAGGATACTTTTTTTGCATTTTTCGTGCAAGCTGCAATGCTTCATCATATCTTTTAATTCTGAGCAAACTTGTAAAATAAGAATCATAATAGGCCGGGTTTTCGTTCTGATCAAAAAGCCTCGCATAGATTGATGCCGCTTTCTCATATTCGCCGTTTTGAAAAAACTGCGCAGCAATTGCTTCATTGTTATTTTGCTGTGCGCTTGAGCTTAAAACTGTAAAAAGTAATAAAATTGAAAAAGCTATATTTTTCATGAGAAATGAATAATCCGGGAAATCAATTTTTATAAAAATAGGATAAGCGTATATATCTTTAAATTAATAATATCGTTTTAAAGTCTGTAGAGTTTTCTCCGCCAATACGGTGAATATTGTTAATTTATTATGCTTGAAAAGCATGTATTTTAAATGTTACGGTTTTGTTAGGCGTATCTATTTGCCAAATATGTAATTTAACCAGATTTATTTTCGTTTAACCCATAAAGGTATTCTATTCAGGAAATATTATGGTTTAAAATATTGTATTTGAAGAATTTAGTTTTGCCGATGCGTCTGTTTTTTGAGAAAAATTTAATGTATAAAATTTCCGCTGCTGTTTTATTTTCGTGTGTTCTGCTTTTTTCACTTTGTTCTAAAGAAAAAAGTGTTGATCAAATCAGCCTTGAGACATTTTTCAAAAATCCGGAGAAATCGAATTTTGCTATTTCGCCGGATGGTAAATATATTTCTTATCTGAAACCTTATCATAACAGGCTAAATATATTTGTACAGTCTGTTGATGGAAATGAAGTTATACAGTTAACTCAGGATACGCTACGCAATATTTCTTATTATTTCTGGGGAAACAACAATGAAATTTTATTTATCAAAAATTATGAAGTGGATGAAAATCCGATACTCCAGGCCGTGCAGCGTGACGGAAAAAATACACGCACATTAATTTCATATAAAAATACCCGAATAAATTTAATTACGACAGATGCTGCCAAAAATGGTGAAATTCTGGTTGCTTTAAATGCCCGGGATTCCACCGTTTTTGATGCTTACAGAATGCAAATCAAAGATGGAAAACTGAAGCAGCTGGTCAAAAATCCAGGTAATATTACTGAGTGGTTTGCAGATCCTTCGGGCAAGTTGAGAATGGCCATTGCCAGCGACGGTGTTTACGAAACCTTGCTTTACAGGAACTCGGAAAACGAAGATTTCAGGCCCATTGTTAAGAATAACTTTAAAACAACCATAGCTCCTGTGGGCTTCAGCTCAAATCAGGCAATTTACGCTTTATCGAATCGTCACCGGGATAAAAGCGCATTAGTTGAATTCAACTGTAGAAACGGAAAGGAAATAAGAGTCATATATTCAAATCCGGAGGTGGATGTTACAGAAGCTGAACTGTCGGCAATTGATAATAAACTTGAATATGCGGTATATGAAACCTGGAAAAAGCAACGGTTTTATCTGGATGCGGGGGTTAAAGAAATGTATCAGCACATTGAAAAGCAATTGCCCAAAACGGAAATCAGAATTACCGACCGGGATGCTGCAGAAGATAAATTTATAGTAAGAACTTATACAGACAGAAATCCGGGTACGTATTACTTATATTCTAAAAAAGCAAATACGCTTCAGAAACTCAGCGATTTGAACTCGTCACTTCAGCCGAATAATTTGTCTGAAATGAAACCAATTACTTTTAAAACCCGGGATGGTGTTATAATTAATGGGTATTTGACACTCCCTCAGGGAAAACAAATTAACAACCTTCCCTTTGTTGTTATTCCACACGGCGGTCCAACAGCCCGTAATTCCTGGGGTTATAATGCCGAAGTTCAGTTTTTAGCCAGCCGTGGTTATGGTGTATTACAGATGAATTATCGCGGCTCAGCAGGTTATGGCAAACAGTTTTGGATTGCAGGTTTCAAAGAATGGGGCGGAATTATTCAAAACGATATTACGGATGGCACAGAATGGCTAATTAGAACTAAAATTGCTGACCCAAAGAGAATTGCTATTTATGGCGTCGGGTTCGGTGGGTTTTCTGCCCTTAGTGGATTGTGTTTTAACTCTGATTTATATGCCTGTGGAGCATCTTATTCTGGATTTATTAATCTGTTTACCTACGTAAAAGCCATACCGCCATATTATAAACCTTACCAGCAAATGTATTATGAAATGGTAGGAAACCCGGAAACAGACGGAGACTATTTTAGAAATGTTTCGCCCGTTTTTCATACCGATAAAATTAAAGTCCCGGTACTTATTGCTCAGGGTACAAAAGATCCGCGTGTTAACGTAAATGAGACTAACCAGTTTGTAAAAGAATTAAAAAAGCGCCAAATTCCTGCTACGTATTTAATTAAAGAAAACGAAGGACATTTATTTAAAAAACAAGAGAATAAGATCGAATTTTATAAGGAACTTGAGGCATTCTTAAAAAACAATATGGACAAGAGTAAATAGCGAATGAAAGAGCAGATTCAGCTATATCGCAAAAATTTTGCCTTAGTAGTCACTTTCCTGGTTTTGATTTCAATATCTCTGGTTGTGGCCATGTTGCTGGCTTATAATCTGACCAAAAAGTATGTTGAAAACGAATTTGTATCTCAAAAAATAGAAGTTCTGGAAGAAGTTGTAAATCCTTACAACGATCTTTTTCAGAACAAGATTCCTGAAATATCTTTCTATCAGGGATTTTTAGATTCATCATCTGTAAGAAAATATGCCGATACAGTTTTTATAAAATATCCTTTTGTAAATAAGATTGTATTTTATGATGCTGCAATTAGCAATATTCCGGTTAAACATGGACTAAAGGTTAATAATTTTTCAATTGGCCCGAAAGCAATTTATCAGTTTGGCAATAATGTGCGCAAAGATTCGACGGTGCTGTTTAAAAAATCATTACAGAATTCTCTGCCTTCAAAAACTGCGGATGAGTTTAATAAAATGGCCATCAAGTTTGCGGGTTTTGTTGAATCTGCCGATACTACAAAGACTCTGAATGATGATGATCGCTATAATATTTTTTATAGCGTTAATACCAATCGCATAACTTATATGAGCATCCCGAGAAGGGAAGATTTAAGAATTTTTAAAGAGCTGATGCTTAAAAAACAGCCGCCTTCTTTACAATATGAGCAGGATATGATGACTTTCTACATGGATCCGTTCAAATTGAAAGTTCTAAATCCACACCCGGAGTTATATCAGCATATTATTATTAAACCTCTGGTGTATGAGTCACTTTCAAATAATCCGGAAATAGTTAACACAGATATTCCATTGCCGGGAGCTTTTTCTGACTATAAATTGTATTTAAGCTCTTCTAAAAGTTATTTAAGAAATGAGATCAATATACGCTTTTTACCTATTGCTCTAGGATTACTACTCATTTATGGAGTTTTGGTACTGATTGCCTACCTGATTTTCAGAAATCTGAACATTAACAGCAAAATGTTCAAATTACAATATGACTTTATCAATAATTTAACGCACGAATTTAAAACTCCGGTAAGTGTGATAAAAATTGCCGGAAATAACATTCGTAGCTCGACTGAACTTTCTGTGCGAGAAAAAAATCATTATGGCAAAATTCTTGATGAAGAAGCAGATAAGTTAAATGATTTGATGAATAGATTATTATCGTTCACTCAAATTGAAAACCGGGCAATAAAAATTAAGGAAGAAGTAATAAATCTGGAAGTTTTTTGTCAGAACATTATAGATGCATACCAGATAAAATATCCTCATTTTGAGATTTCATGTGCCATTGAAGGCGTAAACCTTTTTAAAGCAGATCCGGTATTGCTGGGTAGCTTATTTCAGAATTTAATAGACAATGCTTATAAATATTCCTTATCAGACAAAAAAGAATTACATATAGTTATTAGAAGAATTAGAAAACATTTAATTTTTAGGTTTACTGATCAGGGAATAGGAATTCCTAAAAAAGAGCTCGATAATATTTTCAAAAAGTTTTATCGGATTCAAAGCGAATACAATCAGCAGGGAAGCGTGGGTTTGGGTCTCGCTTTCTGCAAGGAACTGGTAAATTTTATGCATGGATCCATTGCCGTTAAAAGCAGAGTAGGCAAAGGTTCGGAGTTTAAAATTGCCCTTCCGTTTGAAGAATTGAGTTTAGAATAAATACTTACACACCTGTTAAAATTTATTTACGTTATGCATAAAGATATTAAAGTGGCGGTAGTAGAAGATGATGAAAATCTTCTTT
>JBDTLL010000022.1:0-16856 GCA_039934815.1 Daejeonella sp.
TTGCATTGTAAACCAGCAGATCTGCTGGTTTTTTCATCGCACATGACGAGAGAAACACGATCAGCACTAATAAAAGAGAATTTTTCATTTATGATTTTTTTTAGTAAGCTTAATTTAATATTTAATTTCAATGCTCATCAAGCCGGGTTAAAGTTGCAAATTACATAAAAAGAAAGCCGGAAGGTGCTAATCTTCCGGCTTTGTAAACTCTGTTCTGTTATCGATAATTAATGCTGAATAATGATTTGCTTTTTAATTGTTTTTTTGCCTTCAGTAATATGCAGGAAATAATTACCATTGGGAATATTTGCAATTTCAAGGGTTACTTTATTGTTCTTATCCTTACTAATTAGTAAAATTTTTCTCATAATGATTGGATTTTAAGGTTTATTTATTTTTAATGCTTTTTCAATATCCAAGACAAACAAAGTACTGTAGCCTTCCCCATAAATATTACCGAAACCTATAGTGGACTTAGTGAATTCTATTTGTTGATAGATGATGTGTTTACCATCCGGATGCCATGATAAATCATTTATAAGTTTATCTCCTGATTTAAATGGAGTTCCAGGTTTACGATTGATACGGTTATAAAGTATTTGTTGAACATTTGTACCATCTGTGTTGAGTACATAAATACCATTATTAGCCTGAAAGGCTATTTTTTGCCCATCTAATGAAATTGCGGGTTCTGTAACTATATCTGAGCTGGCTAAACCTTTTGCATTAATATTATTTAATACATCACCTGTTCTCATACTCACAATATTATATACATTACCAATCTTTGTTAAAACAGAATCAGTTTTTCCTATCCATCCGGCATTAATACCTACATTTTCAGCATTAACACTCTGAATAATTAATTTTGTAACAATATCTATAGCTTCAATTGTATAGATTCCTGAAATAGCACTATCAAAAACTATTTTATTTTTAGTGGGATGCCAATCGGGGCGTAAGCTCCGTCTATTCTGTGTAAGTTGTTGTAGCGATTTACCTGTTAAATCACTAATAAATAAATTGCCACCACTAGTAAAACAAAGCTTTTCATTATCGGGCGACCAGGAAGGTTGTGAGGCAAATTTTTGAAGGAGGTATTTCTCCCAGGTTAGCAGATCTATCATCCAAAGTCCCTGCTTTTCATAGCTTATGGTAGATGCAACCCTGTAAACAATATAACGGCCATTGGGGCTCATCTTTGGAGTCGAATTGAACTCGAAAAGCTCCTGATCAGGAAAGAACTCTTTAGTGAGGCCTATCGGTTCTCCATAATATTGTGCTGAGAGTTGTTTATCTTTTTTACAGGCAATAAATACTGTTATTATTATAAAGCCCAAAATAAAACATCTTAATATAATTTGTTTCATAATAATTAGATCTTAATGTTTATTTATTTGTAATGCAAAGCATCATAATCCCTGAAATATCAGAAAATTACGATCATAGTAGTTTAACTCTCAATCCCATGCAACAAATGCCACCGCGGTGATTCCAGACTTTGCCGTTAACCTTTGCTTCCATCGTATTTGCCTCAGTTTGGGTAGGTTTAGGTAACACTTCCTAGTGGTATAATTTGCAGTATTTAATAATTTTTGAAAGATAGATACTTATTATATAAATCACCTGTGACATATATCACAAAATCATCTGATAAGAATTTTTTGGCTTAGTGGAGTCTCTTAAAGGGTCTGGAGCACCCTTGTTCATCATATCATAAAGAAAAGAATACTTATTTAGGAGAATACAGATTAACCAATTAAAAAACATTTGCTACAATCAAACATACGAGTCATTGATTCTTATCTATTAATGAATCCGGTAAGCTCTGCGCTTAACTCTACAGACAAAGTGTGTAATTTATCAATATTGAGTATATAGTTTTATGCCATTTTGTTTCAAATTCAAATTGCTGAAGCTTAATCCGCACTGATTTAAGAAAAGATCAATTAAAACAACAATTGATTTTTATAATCCGCAATGCAAAAAATACAGCAAAATTGACGCTTACGTAACCCAGCTGAAACAGTTGAGCCAAAAAAATTAGCTATTTTAGCGCCAATTATGTCTGATATAATAAAGCTTTTACCCGATTCTGTGGCGAATCAAATTGCCGCAGGTGAAGTAGTGCAAAGACCGGCGTCGGCGGTAAAAGAACTTATTGAAAATGCGATTGATTCTGGTGCCGATAAAATTCAGCTACTGATAAAAGATGCGGGAAAATCTTTGATCCAGATCATTGACAATGGTTGCGGAATGAGTATAACAGATGCCCGGATGTGTTTTGAGCGCCATGCAACTTCTAAAATTCGCAAAGCGGAAGATCTTTTCGCCATCCGGACCATGGGTTTCAGAGGCGAAGCGATGGCGTCAATAGCTGCTATTGCGCAGGTGGAATTGAAAACCCGCCGACATGAAGATGAATTGGGAACCTGCATTACTATTGAAGCTTCGGAATTTGTTTCGCAACAACCTGTTTCTGCTATGCCCGGAACGAGTATCAGCGTGAAGAATTTATTTTACAATACGCCTGCCCGCCGTAACTTTTTAAAAAGCAATTCGGTAGAAATGCGCCATATTATTGACGAATTTCAGCGGGTGGCTTTATCCAAACCGGACATATTTTTTACGCTTCATCACGATGGAAATGAACTTTTCCATCTCCCGAAAGGAAGTTTAAAACAGAGAATAATTCACCTTTTCGGGAATGCCTATAACCAAAAACTGGTTCCCGTTGAAGAAGATACCACAATAATTGATCTGAAAGGTTATGCCGGTAAACCTGAGTTTGCCAAGAAAACGCGTGGAGAACAGTTCTTTTTTGTAAACAACAGGTTTATTAAAGATCCTTATTTAAATCATGCGGTTTTAATTGCTTACCAGGAAGTTTTGCCTGCGGATAGCTTCCCCTTGTATGTTTTGTTTATTGATATCGATCCATCAAAAATTGACATCAATGTTCATCCTACAAAAACGGAAATTAAATACCAGGATGAAAAAGCAATTTATGCGATTATTCGCTCTGCGGTAAAAAGAGCATTGGGAAAGTACAATATCAGCCCAACGCTGGATTTTAATCAGGAAACAGGTTTCAGCAATATGATCACCCAGAAAGCTCAGGAAGATATTGTTCCGCCGCAAATTTCATTCAATCCTGATTTTAATCCGTTTGCGTCTGAGAAAAGACCGGAGCGGGAAATTCCGTTTTTAAGAAATTCCGGCGAAAGCCAAACAGCAACCGTAAAAAACTGGGGCTCCTTGTACGAGATTGCGCAAGCCGAGCCGCAGACTTTGCAACATGTTATTGAACTTTCGGGAAACCGAAAAATAGAAATGGACAATAAATCTGTCCATAAAATTGGCGAAAAGCAGATATTTCAATTGCACAATCGTTTTATAATCTCGCAGATCAAATCCGGCTTTATGCTGATCGATCAGCAGGCGGCACACGAACGTATTTTATACGAACGATTTTTGCAGCAGTTAGAAAACCACAAAGGCGCAAGTCAGCAGAGTTTATTTCCACAAACGGTCACTTTAAATCCGGGAGATTTTGAGCTGGTGAAAGATCTTTTACCAGATATTCAGTCATTGGGATTTCAAATTCGTGAATTTGGTAAAAATACCGTTGTGGTTGAAGGAATTCCGGCAGACATTAGCAGCAATATCAGCGAAGTGGAAATGCTGGAACATTTAATCGAGGGATTTAAAAATAATCAATCGGCATTAAAATTGAACAAACGCGATAACCTTGCCCGCACACTGGCAAGAAATACGGCGGTTAAAACCGGTTCGGCTTTATCATCAGAGGAAATGAATCTGATGATTGATGAATTATTTGCCTGCGAAATGCCCAATGCGTCATTAAGCGGAAAACCGGTAATTATTACCATCACATTAGAAGAACTGATTCAAAAATTTGAAAAATAATTAGCTTAATTATACATGAATACATTACGGTCATCGCCTTTATCAAATATTCCACCGGTTGTAAAAAACCTTTTAATTATAAACATCCTATTTTTTATTGCTACTGCAATTTTTGAAAGCAAGGGAATTTCATTGATTGAGATTTTAGGCGTTTTTTATTTTGACTCTCCAAAGTTTCATGCCTGGCAATTAATCACTTACATGTTTATGCATGGTGGTTTTGCACATATTTTATTCAATATGTTCGCCCTTTTTACTTTTGGGACGTCTATAGAATATATTATGGGTTCCAAGCGGTTTTTAAACTTCTATTTGATAACCGGATTAGGTGCTTTAGGTCTGCAAATGTTGGTTCAGGCTTTAGAAGTTTATAATTTTACAGGCGGAATATCAATTGACCCGAATACGTATCAATCTGCTGATCCGAATGCTATAAAAACTTTAAGTGAAATTTATTTTTCGCCAATGGTTGGAGCTTCGGGAGCTATTTTTGGCCTGCTGATCGCCTTTGTGGTTCTTTTTCCTAATGCAGAATTATTTATTATGTTTATTCCTGTACCTGTAAAGGCTAAGTATATTATACCCGTATACATTTTATTAGAATTATTTTTAGGTGTAGCACAGTTTTCAGGAGATTCAATAGCGCACTTTGCCCATTTAGGCGGCGCACTTTTTGGATTTATTTTGGTTAAATTATGGAACATCAAAAGGCCGGGGAATTTTTATGAATAAATCAATTTTCAGCGACTTATACTACAAGGTATTCCAATCCGGGAACAGACTGTTTCTGTTTATTGGGATAAACGTAATTGTTTTTATCGCTATCAATCTGGTTGCTGTTATTGAATTTCTGTTTAACAGGAGTTCTGAAATGACCAATCTTTTGGTACGGCAAATAGCCATGCCGCCGTATGTGCCGGCCCTGGCCACAAAATTCTGGACCGTCATCACTTATATGTTTGGTCACCGTGAATTTTTCCATATCCTGTTTAATATGCTTTGGCTTTATTGGCTTGGCAGAATATTTTTAGATTTTTTAAATCAGAAGCAATTCACGTTTTTATACTTTGCCGGAGGAATTGCCGGAGCGCTGTTATTTATTATTTCTTACAATGTATTTCCGGCATTTAAAGAAACAGTTGCCATTTCTCCTCCATTATTAGGTGCATCTGCAAGTGTAATGGCAATTGTTGTTGCTACCGCGACCCTATTGCCCGATTTTACAATCAGGCTGCTAATTTTAGGTTCAGTTAAATTAAAATGGATAGCCGCAGTATATGTTTTAATGGATATTTTAGGCATCGCGGGAGCAAATCCGGGCGGAAGTATTGCGCATTTGGGCGGCGCTTTAATTGGCTTTATTTATATTAAACAATTGCGAAGCGGAAATGACTGGAGTAAAATGTTCCTGAAAAAAAGGAAACTAACTGTTGTAAAAAAAGCCGGCAACAGCACAACTACGCAACGCAGCAACCTTCCGGATCAGGATGTAATTGATACCATATTGGATAAAATTTCAAAATCTGGTTACGACAGCTTGAGCAAAAAAGAAAAAGAGCAACTGTTTAATGCAAGCAAAAAAGAATGATCCGAAAAAAGAAATCGAAGTTCAGTTTTTTTAGTAAAGGAGTTTTTGCTGCGAATATTATTGCTGCGTTGCTGCTTTTACTGGCATATTCTGCCTCTTTTGTAGATCCCGAAATATTCTGGCCAATTTCCTTTTTCGGATTGGCTTACCCTGCAATTTTTATTATCAATCTGGCATTTGTTGTTTACTGGCTTTTCAGGTCGCCAAAATACGCCCTGCTTTCAGTTGTATGTATTCTGGCGGGATATAAATTTATTGGGAGCTATATCGGGTTCAGAGAAACAACTGCTATTGAAGTTCCAAAATCGTCTCAGAACTTTTTAAGAGTTCTTACCTATAATGTGCACAACTTTAAACAGTTTGGTTCAAAAAACGATGAGTTTACCAAGGACCAGATTTTGGACATTATTAGAAAAGAACAACCGGATGTTTTATGCATGCAAGAATTTTTTAGTCGCTATAAAGGCGATTATAATTTCGTAAAACTGATTAAAGAAATTATAGGTACAGAATATTACTATTTCGAACCCAGCACAGACAATGGTTACGAAGCAATAGGAATGGCTATTTTTTCAAAATTTCCAATAACAAACCGCGGGATCATCCGATTTGAGAACGTTGAAGGAAATGAAGCTTTGTTTGCCGATATTAAATTCAAAAATACTCCGGTAAGAATTTACAACGTACATTTCCAGTCTATTAACTTTAAGCCCGAAGATTACAAATACATAAAAGACATTGCCAAGGAAAGGGATGTTCAGTCGTCTAAAAGAATTGGCAGCCGCTTAAAACGGGCTTTTATCAAGCGCAGCGATCAGGTTAAAATTGTGAAGGCACACTCCGAACGTTGCAGCAGTCCGTACGTAATTGCCGGCGATTTTAATGACACGCCGGTTTCGTTTACCGTAAACAAACTTGCAAAAGATTTAAAAAATAGCTTCCGCGAAAAAGGAAGCGGTTTAGGAATAACCTATAATGGTGATTTCCCTAACTTCCAGATTGATTACATATTGGTTTCTAAAAAAATTGATGTGAAAAATTATCTGATCATTGATAAAAAACTATCTGACCATTACGCAGTTAGAAGCGATCTGGAATTATAAAATAATTAAAAACAGCTATTATTATAAGGAG
Organism: Daejeonella sp.; assembly: GCA_039934815.1. Taxonomy (GTDB): domain Bacteria; phylum Bacteroidota; class Bacteroidia; order Sphingobacteriales; family Sphingobacteriaceae; genus Daejeonella. Next base: position 6,653 of record JBDTLL010000022.1, read on the forward strand.
CAGCATGACAAATGATATTACCATTTACAACACTTTAACCAGAACTAAAGAAAAATTTGAGCCTTTAAATCCACCTTTTGTTGGGCTTTATGTTTGCGGACCAACCGTTTATAGTGATGTACATTTAGGAAACTGCCGCACTTTTGTTTCATTCGACCTGATTTACCGCTACCTGTTGCATGCCGGTTTTAAGGTTAGATATGTTCGCAATATTACAGATGCCGGCCACCTGGAAGGAGATCGCGACGAAGGAGACGATAAATTTGCAAAAAAAGCGAAGCTGGAAAAGCTGGAGCCCATGGAAATAGTGCAGAAATATACTCTGGGTTTTCATGATGTAATGCGTTTGTTCAACTCCTTGCCACCAAGCATTGAACCCACTGCCACCGGCCATATTTCTGAGCAAATAGAAATGATCAAGCAAATTATTGATAATGGTTATGCGTATGAGGTTAATGGTACAGTTTATTTCGACGTGGAGAAATACAGTCAGGGGCACAATTATACAATTTTAACAAACAGACAATTAGAAGATTTGCTTGAAAACACAAGGGTTTTGGGCGGTCAGGATGAGAAAAAGGGCCGTTTAGATTTTGCCCTTTGGATCAAAGCAAAACCAGAGCATATTATGCACTGGCCTTCGCCATGGAGTGTTGGTTTTCCCGGCTGGCATATAGAGTGCTCTGCCATGAGCAATAAATATCTGGGAGAAAGTTTTGATATACATGGCGGTGGAATGGACTTAGCTGCAACACACCATACCAATGAAATTGCCCAGTCGCAGGCCTGTAACCAAACTACTCCGGCCAAATATTGGATGCATACCAATATGTTAACCGTGAACGGTACCAGAATGTCTAAATCGGCGGGAAACGGTTTTCTGCCTCAGGAATTATTTTCAGGAACTCATAAATTATTAAACCGGGGTTATTCGCCAATGGCGGTGAGATTTTTCATGTTGCAGGCGCATTACCGCAGCACTTTAGACTTTTCTAACGATGCATTGGATGCATCCGACAAAGGTTTCAAGCGTTTAATGAGTTCACTAACGCTTTTAGATAAGTTAAAACCTTCCGGCAACAGCTCCGATCTGGATATCAATAGTTTAAAAGATCGCTGTTATGCAGCTATGAATGATGATTTTAACAGTCCGGTTTTACTTGCCGAATTATTTGAGGCCGTTCGTTTCATAAACAGTGTTTATGATGGGAAATCAAAAATTTCTGAAGCCGATCTGTCCAGCTTGAAAAAACTAATGCACGATTTCGTTTTTGACGTTTTAGGATTAAAAGAAGAAATAGCTGAGTCTGATGACTTAGGCGCACTGATGGAATTAGTTATTCGTCTAAGAAATGAAGCTAAGCAGTCGAAAGATTACGCCACTTCAGATAAAATCAGAAATAGTTTGAACGAGCTTGGAATACAATTAAAAGACAATAAGGAAGAAACTACCTGGAATAAATTATAAAACAGTAATTCAATTCGATTATTAAAGCGGATCAGAATACCTGATCCGCTTTATTATTTTATAGTATCCAGGTTAGACTTTTCTACAGATGAATTATGGCCGATTCAATACTCTTTGTGTATTATTCTAAAACAAACAATTGAATCATTTTGGTAAAATTTTCATGCCTGATTATAAAAACGGCATAATTATTAAGAGAATAAGCTATAGAAACTGATTTTTTTTGTGCTCCCGATTTTTCTTAGGAGAACATCGATAAACTAAAATGTTGCCTGACGCGAATAAACAAATAGTCCAAACCTTGAAAATAACTCTGAATATTTTACTGAGTATTTTATTATTAACTTCAATTGCATCCATTGTTGAGCTATTGAACGCGGGCAACATTCTTTTTCCTGCAATCGTTCTTATTTTGTCAGCTGCCGCTTTGGGCTTTATAATTTATTTGAAAACTATCGTCCACGCGGATAAAAACCTTGACGCCGGCAGTACTCATAACGAGAATAATAAATTTACAGGGTCGATATCACTGCAAGCCGATCACCTTGCCGAGAAAAAACATTTCGCTTCTATTTTATCGCATGATATGCGAAGCCCTATAAGTAGTATTGTTTTGGTAACCAGCATGATTAAAAACGGAAATAATTATCCGGAGCTTCATCATTTTCTGGATATGGTTGAGAAATCTGCAAAAAAAGAGCTTAGTATGATCAGCATGCTGCACTCGCTCATGAAATCTGATGCGGAAGAAGAATTTTTGTTTCAGCATTTACACCTCAATTTGCTGGTAGATAAAAGTCTTCAGGAAATTAAAGAACAAGTTAAATTAGATAAGGTTAATTTATCCATCAACATTTCACCGGAACTGCAAATAGTGGCAAATCCGGTTTCTATTGGTTTAGTTTTGAATAATATACTGCTTAACGCGATTCAATTTGCAAAAGCCGGAACAGAGCTGGAAATAAACGCGAAAGAAGAAAAGGATACTGTTGTTATAGAAGTAAAGGAGAAAAAATTAGAATTTAAAAACCTGCACGATTTTACTTCCGTAAATTCTGACGAAATCCGGCAGGCAAGTAATTTCAAAGAATCAAGAGAGGGAATTGGTTTTTATTTTTGCAAAAAGATCATACAAAATCATAATGGTACAATTCAGGCGTTTACAGATAATCCTGAAAAAGGCGCCAGTTACAGAATTACGTTGCCTGCAACGGATAAGCAATCTTTTAATTAATGAGAATCACATTTATTTACATACTTTCAATCCTATTTTATAGTCTTTCTGTTAAAGCCCAAATATCGAATGGCACAGTCAGTTCTTTAGTTGCTGCCGAAAATTATTTTGCGGGAATTGCTAAAGAAAAGGGGATAAAAAAAGCCTTTTTAATGGTTAGCGATGAGAATACTTTATTGTTCAAACCTGATCCTGTTAAGGCAGAAAAATTTTTAGACAAAAACCCGGCTGACGAAGGTTATTTAAACTGGTATCCGGCATTAGCCAAAATTTCTAAAAGTGGCGATTGGGGTTTTACAACCGGACCTTATACCTATCGTGCAGATCCCGAAAGTGAAAACACGAGTTACGGCGATTATTTATCGGTTTGGAAAATGAACTCAAAAGGAGTTTGGAAGCTTGCGCTGGATATTGGTATATCTCATAAAAAACCAAGTACAGAACCCCAACTTGCGTTTATGGATCCGAAAAGCTCCCGTTTTTTTAATCAAAAATCTGAAAAAAGATTAAAGCAGCGTGAAGAAATAATACTTACCAACGATCAGCTTTTTTCTGCTACGCTTAAAAAATACGGCAACCTTGCCTATAACGTTTTTGTAGGCGAAGAAGCACATTTTTTGTTTCCGGGTTATGAGCCAATTCTTGGTAAAAGTAATATCAATGATTTTCTGAGAAATAATCAGATAGAAATTGAAACTGAGCCTACAAAAGCTGATCGTGCTCTCGGGAGCGATTTGGCCTATACGTACGGAAAAGCAACTATTGTTAAAGATGCTGTCACCAAATCTTACAATTACGTCCGTATTTGGGAAGTGCAAGACGGGCATAAATGGAATGTTTTAGTAGAATTATTCAGTCCGGCCGGGGAAAATTAGGCAGCTTAACGTCTCCTTAACATTAATTGATTAATTTCAGAGAATGAGATATTTAATTTCATTGCTGATCATATTCATGAGTCCGGAAATAATGGCTCAAAAAATTATTGACATTCAGGGCCATCGCGGCTGCAGAGGTTTAATGCCGGAAAATACTGTTCCGGCAATGCTTAATGCTTTGCAACTGAACGTAACTACGCTGGAAATGGATGTGGTTATCACTTCAGATAAGCAGGTAATTTTATCTCACGAACCATTTTTCTCTCATGAGATAAGCCTGAAACCAAATTCAGAACCCATTACAGAGGCCGAAGAAAAGTCGTTTAATATTTATAAAATGACCTATGATCAAACTCAAACTTTTGATGTAGGCTTAAAAAAACATCCCCGTTTTCCGGAACAGAAAAAGCTTGCCATTACAAAACCACTTCTGTCAGCGGTAATTGACAGTGCTGAGAGTTTTGTATCGAAAAATGGTCTGAAAAAGCCTTTTTACAATATTGAAATTAAATCCGCTAAAGAAGGAGATTTTATCTTTCATCCGGCACCTGAAGAATATGTGAAATTGGTTATGAAGGTTATACAAGAAAAAAATATTTCCGACCGGGTTATAATTCAATCTTTTGATATACGAAGTTTAAAAATAATGCATCAAAATTATCCGGGAATAAAAACGGCGCTCCTTGTAGAAGATAACGCGGATATTAAATCACAACTAAAAAATCTAGGCTTTAAGCCTGATATTTACAGTCCTGATTACAACTTATTAAATCTGAAAATGATTAAATACTGCCATAAAAAAGGCATTAAAGTAATTCCCTGGACAGTTAACACAATCTCCGAAATGACAAATTTAATTCGCCTTGGAGTTGATGGATTAATTACAGACTATCCGGATATAGCTCAGAAATTAGTCCTTGTAAATTAATACTTCAATTTTACCGTCTTTAGTCACAGTTCCGCGATACATTCCGGCAGTGTTGAACGGCATAGACACATTGCCATTCTTGTCCAGAGCGATTAAACCACCATCGCCGCCCAATGCAGGCACTTTCTTCATCACCACTTCCGTTGTTGCGTCTTTTAACGAAAGTCCTTTATACTCAATTAAAGCGGCCACATCGTAAGCAACAACATTTCTGATAAAATATTCGCCCCAACCGGTACAGGAAATTCCTACATTTTTGTTGGCATACGTTCCAATTCCAATTAAAGGAGCATCTCCTACACGTCCATATTTTTTATTTGTCATACCACCTGTTGAAGTGGCGGCAGCCAAATTTCCGTCTTTATCCAGCGCAACGGCGCCAACGGTTCCAAATTTATAATCATGGTTCTCTACTCCAAGTTTCATAGATTTTTTATTTCCATGATCCAGTTGAGTTTTTGTGGAATCATCTTTTTTAACTTTTTGAAGCGCATCCCATCTGGATTGAGTCCAGAAATATTTTGGATCTACTATTTCAACTCCGCACTCTTTGGCAAATTTCTCAGCGCCGGCGCCAACCATCATTACGTGTTCAGATTTTTCCATAACTGCCCTTGCTGCCGTAACCGGATTTTTTATCGTGGTAACACCCGCAACAGAACCTGCCATTAAAGTTTTCCCGTCCATAATGGCCGCATCCATTTCGTTTCTACCTTCGTTTGTAAAAACAGCACCTTTGCCGGCATTAAATAGCGGCGAATCTTCCATAATGTGTATGGTTGCTTCAATTGCATTCAGGCTGCTTTCTCCCGCTTTTAATTTTTCATATCCGGTTTTTAAAGCCAGAGTTAATGCATCTTTATAAGCTTTCTCCTTTTCGGGAGTCATTTGAGATTTTAGAATTGTTCCGGCACCGCCATGTATAACCATTACAAAGTTGCCCTGATCTTTCTCTGACTGAGAAAAAGCAGAACTTATTGTTAGCGATGAAAAAATGACCGAGAAAATTAATGATTGGAGTATGCGCTTCATGATGTTATTAATTTCCTTAAATTTATCAATAAATCTAATTGAATCATGAGTGCGAGCCCAAAAAATTATCAAAACCTACTTGAAGCTATAAATGATCTTCGCAATAGAGGCTATAATTATGATTATGATTATGCCGACTCTCAACTCTACTGCAAAACGATCAGCATGCGTTTTAATCCTTTGGATTTAAGAATTACAGAATATTATCGCTTTGAAGGCATGACAAGTCCCGATGACAATTCTGTTTTATACGCTATCGAAAGTAACGACGGTCATCGCGGAGTGTTGATTGACGCGTATGGCGCCTATGCAGACGAGTATAAATCCGCATTTCTAAAAGATATTCCGGTAGTTGAAGATTAAAGCAAATTGCTGATTAACATTTCTGTACTCATACCTTCCGCATCTGCTTTATAGTTGCGAACAATACGGTGCCTTAAAATTGAATGGGCCACGGCCTGAACATCCTCTTTATCCGGAGAATATTTGCCGCTAATTGCCGCATGGCATTTGGCGCCAAGCACCAAAAACTGAGATGCCCGCGGACCAGCGCCCCAGCTTAAAAATTTATTCACTTCGCTTGTTGCTCCCGGAGTTCCCGGACGGGTTTTAGATGCCAGTGAAACGGCGTATTCCAACACATTATCAGTAATAGGAATATTGCGCACCAGTTGCTGGAAATATCTTATTTCATTGGCGTTGATAATTTTGCGAAGTTCTACTTTCCGGTTAGTGGTTGTATTTCTTACCACCATTAATTCTTCCTCAAAAGAAGGATATGTTAATGAAATATTAAACATAAACCTGTCCAGCTGCGCTTCTGGCAAAGGGTAAGTTCCTTCCTGCTCTATTGGATTTTGAGTTGCCAACACAAAGAAAGGCTGCGGAAGCGGATGTGTTATTCCTCCCACCGTAACCACTTTTTCCTGCATAGCTTCGAGCAAAGCGGCCTGTGTTTTTGGTGGCGTACGGTTAATCTCATCCGCAAGAATAATATTTGAAAATACCGGACCGCGGATAAATTTAAAATTACGATCCTCTCCCAAAATTTCAGAGCCAACAATATCCGAAGGCATTAAATCCGGTGTAAACTGTATTCGGTTATAACTCAGATCTAAAACCTGCGCTACGGTTTGCACCAATAAAGTTTTTGCCAAACCCGGCACACCAACTAACAAGCAGTGGCCGTTACTAAAAATTGAAATTAACACGGATTTTATTACTTCGTCCTGCCCCACAATTACCTGAGAGATCTCTGATCTGATCTCGTTATAAACCAGGTTTAAGGCATCAACGGCTTCAACTTCCGTGCTGTATGATTTCATATGATCAATTTGTGGCGGTTATCCAGGATTGTAAAATGCTGCAGTTACTTAGTTCTTCTTCGATCTTAATATACGTTGTTTTGCGGCGCTTTTCAAACCACTCACTCACGGTTCTGCTAATTTTGTCTTCAAATGCGGCATCTTTAATCTTAGGATAATCCTGATCTAAATTTGCTTTGTGAGGACCTGTTTTGGACTTTAAATACAAAAACCGATATCCTTGTTTCCCATCCGGGGAAGTAAAAATAGCTGGTTCAGAATAGCTTCCTACTTTCATGGTGTCAACAGTCAGGAACACCGCAGCATCTAATTTATCCGTAGGGATAAATGTAGTACGGTTTTGAACGTTTTCAGCATTCAGCATCATCCCACCATTGTATTTGGTTTCGTTATTATTAGAATACAATGAAGCTGCGGTATTAAAATCTAATTTGCCAGCCATCACTTTTGTGGCGATGCTGTCAATGTGCAATTTGGCACGTTCTAAACTTGCCGGCGTAGATTCTGATTTGATCAAAATATGACGAACATTTACCTGCTCACCGCGACGCTCAATAACCTGTAAAATATGGAAACCATATTCGGTTTCAAAAACCGGTGAAAGTTCTCCGGCTTTTAACTTAAAAGCCATTGCGGCAAACTCCTTTACAAAAGTAGATCTGTCGGCAAAACCTAAATCGCCACCTTCACGTGCCGAACCCGGATCTTGTGAATACAAACGTGCAAGCGTTCCAAAATCTTCACCACCTTTAATACGTAAGCGCAAAGCCTCCGCTTTATCATGATAAACTTCTTTTTCTTTTTTATTTAAAGTGGGATAAACAACCACTTCACCCACTTCAACTTCTGTGTTGTAATAAGGTAAACTATCCTGTGGAATTGCATCATAAAATCTTTTTACTTCCAATGGCGTAATACCTACGTTCTCGGTAATTTTCGACTGCATTTTGTTGGCAATCAATTGCTCGCGAATATCCGGGCGAATCTCATCTTTATACTGCAAAACAGAACGGTTTAGAAATTGCTCTAATCTTTCCTGACCACCGGCACGCGAAGTCATAGTTCTTAAACGACGGTTAATTTCGTCATCTACCTGTGGCTCTGTAACAGAAACCGAGTCAATAACCGCCTGCTGTGCAAGCAATTTTTGAGCAAGGATTTGCTGAAGAATTGTACATTTTATTTCGGGATTTTCCGGATTGCCCTGCGCCAGATATTGCGCATATTGCATTTCAATATCAGATTGCAGCACAATATTATTTCCTACAACTGCTGCTATTTTATCAATCGATCTCTTTTGTGCCTGAACATTTGTTAGTGATATAAAAACAACTGCAATAATTATCCCTAAGGTCTTTCTCATTTTATGTATTTCTCTGTATTTATATTTTTAGCCTCGCGGCTATGTGTTTTATTTATCGGCTTGCTTTAGTAAGGCTCTTAAACTTTCGCAAAATTATCAGATATATTTATTAATCAAGCATTTTTAAGCGTAAGCTTCAATAATCATTTATAAAACGTTGATTTTTTTTACAACGTAATTGATTTACTTGATCAACTTTTTCAATTCAACTTTATTTACCGTAACCGGATATTGCTGTTTCAGGTTCTTAATCCATTCTTTCTCCAGATAACTCTGGTAATCTGTTAACACGATTCCTCTCACTTCGTCAAAATTTTTCGGCTTTGCCGGAATCACATTTTCAACTTTCACCAGCGCATACGCATTTCCTACATTCACTTCAGAATCAGTATTATTTTTCCAAACGGCCCTGTCTAAAAACATATGTTCGCCACGCTCGTAAATACCTTTATTAATGACCAGATTTAATGGATTTGATTGATTTATTTGTATCAAAATTTCCTCATCAGCAATATGATCTGCAAGCATTTTCTTCGTCAAAGCCAATACCTCTGGAGAACCAGCAACGTAGATTGACGCTTTTGCCCTCTCTTTCCATTGATAATTAGAAGCGTGCGAATCAAAAAATTTCTTTAAACCGGCGGTATCTGTTTGCGAATAATCCCAAATTTTCCGTTCAGAATAATTGTAAAGCAAAATTCCATTGCGGTATTCCTCCATTAAAAATTTGAAGTCAGGATAATGGTCTTCCAGATGATTATTTTCCATGCCGATCAATTTATCGTTCATGAAATTCTGGTACCACTCTCTGGCAGAAAAATTTACAGCCTGCTCATTTGCTTTCCTTTCGGCGATGTATTTTTCAAATTCAGCAACTAAAACAGGCTCACTGTTTAAGGTAAAAAGCGTAGCATTTGGCTTGTTGTCTGTTCCGTTCAACATTTCCTGCAATTCCTTTTCTTTCAGGGCATTTTCATTTTCCTTAACGTGATATTCTTTTTTTAACCGCTTTACAAACGCATCCTGGCTTAATGCCGAACGCTCGTCAGCATTTACCCGGTTTTTTAAAATATTTTTTACCTGCTCAATTGGTGGAAGCGGAACTTTTTGTACAAGCTGAATAATGTGCCAGCCATAATCTGTTTTAACGGGTTCAGAAATATCACCAGCTTTATTTAAAGCAAAAGCGGCCTGTTCAAACGGTTTAACGGTCTGTCCTAACGCAATCGGTTCCAGCTTTCCGCCTCTTTTTGCAGAATTTTTGTCGTCAGAATATTGGGTAGCCAATGACGCGAAATCCTCTCCCGCTTTAACACGCCGGTAAATTTCAAATGCTTTATTTCTGGCTAAAACTGAATCTGCATAACTCGCCTGCGGCGAAGTTGTAACCATAATATGCGCTATTTCAATTTGCCCCGGATTAGGAAAAATATCATAAACTTTAATGAGATGATACCCGAAAGTTGTTCTTACGATGTTCGAAATTTTACCTTTCGGCGTATTGTATGCTGCAGTTTCAAACGGATACACCATTTGAAAAACAGAAAAACTTCCGAGGTTTCCTTTGCTGTCTCCCGCACCCGGCTCTTCAGAATATTTTGCGGCCAGCTCTTCAAAAGAAATCCCTTTTGCCGCCTGATCGCGAATATCTTTTATTTTGTTATAAGCAATCAATGTATCGGCAGGCGGAGCCTGAGCCGCACAAAGAATTAAAATATGGCTCGCTTTAATAATTTTTTGAGAACGGGCATACGCTTCATTAATCAGCTTATCAGAAACTTCACGCTCCAGCAAATATCTGCTCGCCAGTTTATCGCGATAGCCGGAAAGTTCTTCTTTAAAACCCGGTTCCTGATCTAATCCGTGGGCCTTTGCATCCAAAACTTTTAGCCTGAAATTAACATACAGATCCAGATAGGATTTTAGACTTTTTTCATCAAAAGTTGCCGGATTGCCGTTGCTCTTATTGTAAACCCATA
>JBDTLL010000023.1:0-16715 GCA_039934815.1 Daejeonella sp.
AGCAATATTTTCCTGGTAACTCCACTAACTTCAGAAGAACGCATCCGGAAAATAGATTCACTGAGTAATGGCTTTATTTACCTGCTTTCTTCATCATCTACAACCGGCAAAACACTGTCAGTTTCAGATGCTTCCGAAAATTATTTTGCTCGCATACAAGACATGAAACTGGAAAATCCAACTATGATCGGTTTTGGAATTTCGGATAGTAAAAGCTTTAATAAAGCAGCAACCTATACCCGCGGAGCAATTGTAGGAAGCGCCTTTGTTAAATTTTTAGATACCGATGGAGCAATGGATAAAATCGGCGATTTTATATCAGGCCTCCGCGGCTAATCTTTCCTTTTTTACTTTTAGTCGTTTATTATTCAGGAAATTAAGGAAAATGTAACCCAGAACACCGGCTATTAAGGATGCCACAAGAATTGCAAACTTTGCTTCGATCTTAGAGGCCATATCCGAGAAGGAAAGCAGGGCGATAAAAATGGACATGGTAAACCCGATTCCCGCTAACATTCCCAAGCCGATGATATGATTCCAGTTCGCTTTGGATGGGAGCGTACTCAATCCCATTTTAACAGATAACCAGGAGAATAATGTAATTCCGAGTGGTTTACCTAAAACTAATCCCAGGATTATTCCAAATCCTAAAGGACTTGCTAATCCGTCTAACATCTTACTTTCGAAACGAATATTTGTATTTGCTATCGCGAAAATAGGCATAATCAGAAAGTTGACAGGTTTAACCAGCATATGCTCTAACTTTTCAAGCGGAGATTCCTCAGAAGTTACATTTGTTGGAATAGTTAATGCCAGTAAAACGCCGGCAATGGTTGCGTGTATTCCGGAATGGTGAATAAAATACCAAAGAAAAATTCCGGGAATGATATAAAAAACCAACTTTTTAACACCCATTAAATTCATCCCGACAAGGAGCGCTAAAATGCCGGCGGAATATAATAACTGCATCCAATGCAAATCATTAGTGTAAAAAATGGCAATAACCAGGATTGCTCCCAAATCATCAACAATAGCTAAAGCCGCCAGAAAAATTTTTAACGAAGATGGAACCCGATCGCCCAATATTGAAATTACCCCCAATGCAAAAGCGATATCCGTAGCCATTGGTATTCCCCAGCCATGACCGGTAGGTGTATTGTTGTTAAATATTACATAGATCAAAGCCGGGAAAAGCATCCCGCCTAAAGCGGCCACTATTGGCATAGTCGCTTTTTTAGCGGTTGAAAGCTCACCTTCAACAATTTCACGTTTAATCTCTAAACCAACCAGCAAGAAAAATATGGCCATTAAACCATCATTTATCCATAAAGAAACAGAATAGCTTAACTGAATATCCGAAGTTTCAAAGCCAATATTTTGAGCCAAAAAAGCATCGAACGGTCCATTCAAAGATGTGTTTGCAATTATTAATGATATTACAACACATACAATCAGAATGATTCCACCAGTTTTTTCTGATTCTAAAAAATCATTAAATGGTTTAAGGTTTATTAAAGTTTTCACCATAATCCCGAAAATAGCAAATATTACTGATTTAGCCTGTCACAGAAATGAAAAAAGCCCTTGCAGATTATGCAAGGGCTTAATTAATAAAGAGAATGTTTTATTGTTTAATGAATTTTGCTGTTGACACCGAGCTTGTAGTGCTAATTTGTACCACATACACTCCGGGGGTCAATTCTTTTAAACGAGACTGTAATGATTCGTTCAAACTATTCAGGTTTCCTTTGCCGGATAATACAGAACGGCCGTCGACATTCATCACAGAAAAATCTAACACAGTAGTCGCATTTGGAGCTTCTCCTACAAAAGTTAATTGAATAGCACCTTGAACAGGATTTGGATAAACAACTAACTGGTGATTTTTAGGACCGGTTAGTTTAACCTGAACTACATTGCTGTAAGTGAAAGTTCCATCCAGATTTGTTTGCTTTAATCTGTAGTAGGAATTTCCGTTGTACGGATAATCATCAAATACAACATAACTTTTCTCGTTCGCATTATAAACAGATCCGTTAACACGAGTTAATTCTTCAAATTTATTTCCGCTGTTACTACGTTCTACCGTGAAATACGCATTGTTAAATTCACTGGAAGTTGTCCACGTAATTTGTACAGACTTGCCTGAAACTACCGCATTAAATGCGGTTAAATTTACCTTCGGTGCTACTTCCGGTAAAGAGAAGCGAGCGTAAATGGGCAAGTGGTCTGATGTTGTTGTAGAGTAAGAAGCAACATACTTGCGGGCATCTTCAATTGTAATTGAATTTTCAAGATACTGATCATTCAAATCATTTGAAGTGATGATATGATCAATAAAACTTGGCGTATTTCCACCAACAAATGTTCCGATACCTTCCTGTGTGCTTAATTCTCTGGTTAAAGTATTATAGTTATCTGCATCCGCTACAAATTTCTCATAAGAAGTAATATACCCTGTGCGAATAGAATTGTCCACATCATCGTTATAATCACCCAAAATAATAATATTATCGTTTTTGTAGTTTGCCGCTAAATAAGTGTAAAGATAATCCACGTCGTACTTTCTGCGATTGTAATCTGCAGTTGCAGATCCGGATTTAGCATGCAGAACAATTACACGATATGTTTGAGTTTTATTGGCAATTTTTGCGTTAAAAGTTACCATATAAGGTAAACGGCCTGATGACCAGAATGAACCGGATGTTCCCGGATAATTTTCCAGTGTTGCAGTACCTGCTCTTAAAGAATCGAATAAACTTTCGAAAAGAACTTCTTCGCTTAATTTTGAAATAGTTTGTGTGTTGTAAATAAAACCAACTTGCTGTGCCGGGAAATTGGGATCAGCAGGAGCGAAGGAGTATGAAAAGCGGTTAGATAAAACCTGTGCATATCCCGGAAGGCTTGCTACCAGTTGTGAGAATGCAACGGTGTCAGAAACTTCTTCCACGGCATAAATATCCAAACCTAATTTTTTCATTACTGATGACACATTGCTGATTTGCAAAGCATCGTTGGTTGGGCCAAATTCCAAACCGGAAGCGTTTCTAACATCACTACCGAAAAATTCCAGGTTCCATGCGGCAATGTCAAAAGTTTCTGATTTTAAAATTGAACTTCCTGATAATGTTAAAGCAGCAATATTTAAACCTGTTCCGGTAAATGTAACTGTTCCTTCAAATTTCACTTTGCGTGATTGGGGAGCAAAGCGAATGCTTACAGTTTGTCCGGCATAGGCTTCTGCTTCTGTAACCGTAATTGATGAAGAGAATGATGTTCCGTTTTTAGATACTTCAAATCCTTCTGACGCTGCTAAAGTAATAGCACCGTAACCTGCCGCTCTGAATGAATATTGTTGCGATTCTGAAACCGAACCAGCAGTTGTTTCATTAAAGCTCAAATCAGCAGCTTTAATAGAATTAAATTGGCTCAAGTTTTCAACTTTGAAATCATCAACCTTCCACTCTGAGGTATTGTTAGAGCCACCGGCAACACTCTGATAAACAAATGCAATATGCGTATTTGCTGATTTAAAAGAAGTTAGATCGAGGTTATCTGATAACTGCCAGTTGCCTGTTAATGCAGGAAAATCACCTTCAATTTCCGTCCAGTCAGCAACATTGATTATGCCTGAATCATTGTAAGTTGTTGAAACATATAATTTAAGTGCCGGTCCGGCGAAAAACTTTCTGGAGAAAAAAGAAAGTATAGAATAGTTTGAAAAGCCGGATAGATCTAAAGATGGAGAAACCAACCAGTCATTACTCCCTTCACTATCGCTATAGCCGTTCATTATGGCAGAACCGGGAGCAGAGTTTGGAGTAGCGGTAGTATATCCCCATGTATTTTTGCCACCGTTGACATTAATTTGTGACCAGCCGGAAGTGCTTAGATAATCAGAGCTGTTAAAGTTCTGATTGTAAGGATCAATTGAAATTGCAGAAAGAGTTACAACATCATCTGAAGAGTTTTCTGTGCTTAAAGTTATTGATCCATTTTGAGCGCCGAAAGTGCTTTCCGGATTGAATTTTACAAAAATATTTTGCGCAGCAGCGTCCGCAAAATCTTGTTTAGCAAACGTTAAAGTATTTGTAGAGTAAGTCCCGTTTTCAGTTTTGCTGATCAGGAAATTACCACTCACAGAAACTAAAACATCGGATGTTAGATCTGAAGCCGTAAATGATAGGCTTGTTGCTGCAGAAGTTTTATTTATTGATGTGACACCGTCAAACGCTAAAGATGCAATTGCCGGGGTAATGTCTGGCTGAGCAGTTGCACTGGTAGTTGCATCAACTTTAACCGGCGTTGCTTGTAGGTTTAAATTCGCATCTTCAGACACAACAAACACCGAATAAGTAGTATTGCCGGTCAAGCCGGAAAAGCTTGTGCTGTATTCAGTAAAAGGTTCTTCAATCTGTACAGAACCACTTTTTGTAACAGCGTTTCCGGAAGCATCCGTTCCTGCTTTAACCTGTGCTGCTGTTGGTGCCGCTGAACCTTGTGCTAATAAAACGAAATATGAAGTTCCTTTTTCATTCAGATTAATCAGCAAGTCAAAGCTTGCCTTGTTCAGATTTGTTGCTTGCGGATATCCGGCAACGTAGGCTGGTGCATCAAAATCAGGCTCGGTAGTATTTGCCGAATTTTGAGGCTGTGGTGCACGGGTAAAGAAATCTGTTTTGTTATTATTTGAGTCAAAACCGTTTCCTTCAAATTCGTCAGCCCCGCCAGTGCTCATCGAGCTTTCGTTGCTGGTAACTTTTGCCTTTCTTTCTATTGACCGAGTGTTAGAAGGAGCCGAAGTTGGACCTCCATCTGCCGTACCAAAACCTTCATAGAAATTTGCTGAACTTCCGAAACCAACCAAATCTAAAACTGCCGCTGTAGACGGGTTGCTTGATCCTGTAAGTGAAATATCATCATTACATAATGCAATTTTACCGGCTGTGCCAGATAAAGCTATAGATCCCACAGCATCAGCAGTTGGTAATTCTGTTGCTAAAGCATTTGCGCCAGCGCCTTCCTGAACCAGGAAGAAACCTTTTGCAGGGATAGTTCCGCTTAAAGTAGTTTTTTGCCATGAAGTACCGCCTGCACTTGCATATTGTACAGACCAACCCGTTACATTTACGGGCGAAGTTCCGGCATTATAAAGTTCAATAAAGTCATTCTTATAGAATGCTCCAGAGTTTCCTCCGCCGCCATATATCTCACTAATTACAACCTGCGCAGAGCTTGTAGTGATTGTGGCAACAAGAATAATTAGACTTAGTAAAAGTTTTTTCATAGACTGAATTTGATGTTTAGTTTTTAGTTGACCGCAAAACTAAAAATTATTCAGTACCAGTATATTAACTAATTATTAACAAGTTTGAAAGTTTTTAACAATTTATGCTCCATAAAATACAATAGTGCTCTAAAGGAAAAATGATTTGAAAATTCCTGTATATTTCCAGACTAAAAAAAGAGATTAGAATAAAGATTAGCAGGTAATTAGCTTCTCAGGCGTAAGCGTCGAGGTTTCCTTTTCCCTGACGAATAATATCAAATTCTCCGGTAGTACAATCAATGACGGTTGAAGCCTCATTATCGCCGTATCCGCCGTCAATAACAAGATCAACCAGATCTTCATATTTTTCGTGTATCAATTCCGGATCTGTGGAATACTCAATAATTTCATCGTCATCCCGGATTGAAGTAGATAAAATCGGATTTCCCAGCACTTTTACGATTTCACTAGCAATATTATTATCCGGAACACGGATGCCGACCGTCTTTTTATTTGAAGCTAAAAGCTTGGGAACCTTTTTACTTGCGTTAAAAATAAAAGTGAACGGACCGGGTAGAGCTTTTTTCAACACTCTGTAGGTTTCGTTATCTATTGGCTTTATATAATCAGAAATGTGACTCAGATCATAACAAATAAATGAAAAGTTAGCCTTATCGGGTTTTACACCACGTATTTGCGAAATCCGTTCAATGGCTTTTTGATTGGTAATATCGCAACCCAAGCCATAAATGGTATCTGTAGGATAAATGATAATTCCTCCCTTTCTTAAAATTTCAACAGCTTGTTGAATGCTTTTTTCGTTCGGATTTTCGGGGTAAATTTTAACTAGCATATTGTAAATTTACGCAATTTCAATTCATACAATAATTGTTTTTGATTCTAAAATTATGAGTGATTACAAGGTTCCCGAGTCCGCCCGCGTTGGTCATGTACACTTAAAGGTTTCAGATATAGATCTTGCCTTATCTTTTTACCAAAAACTTTTAGGGTTTAAAATCACCCAGCGTTATGGGAAGGATGCTGTTTTTTTAGCCGCAGGAAATTATCATCATCATATTGGATTAAATACCTGGTATTCTAAAGGAGAAACGGCAGCCCCGCAACGTGCTCCCGGTTTGTTTCATTCAGCTTTTTTATATCCCGAAAGGAGAGACCTGGCTGTAATTCTGAAAAGATTGATGGATGCCAATTACCCAATTACAGGTGCTGCAGATCACGGCGTTTCTGAAGCCATATATTTGAACGATCCGGATGGAAATGGCGTTGAATTATATTGGGATAAGCCAATGGAGGTCTGGCCGTTTGACACGGCCGGAAATTTGCAAATGGGCTCTGAGCATCTCAATTTAAATGAGCTGCTATCGTTGGTTTAGTTGTCTCCCCGCCCGAGTTTAAATTTTACTTTTCCATCTTCTCCGTCCTCTGCGTGCAAATTAATTACAATTCCTTTTTTGGCACGTCTTTCCCGTTCTTCCGGATCCGTTATATCTTTATCCTTTTCGGGATTTCTAAGCGGAATTTGTAAAAATATGTTAGTGCCGGAACTGAATCCATAAACACCTTCTAAAAATACATTTAACACGCTCGATTCTATCCGCATGGGCGGAATAACAACTTTATTTCCCTGAATATCCAGCGTGTTGCGTAGATTCTTAAACGTGATATTGTTAAAATCCCGGTTTTTGAAAGCAAAATCGCCGATTTTAACCATAGGCTCAAAGTTTATTAACGCTCCGTTTGCTAAGTTGAAATCCACAGTGCCGTGTATAGATCGTGGCACTATATTTCCGTTATCTCTGAGTGAACCCGCCACATTAGTGTTGGCGGTTAAGGTTCCGCGTAAATTTTCACTTGTAATACCAGTCTGGCCAAAGTTGCTGAAGGAATAAAACAATTCCTTGATATTCGCCCGGGTAACCTGCGTATTTAGTTTAATATCATTCACACTGCCTTTTTGATCTATATAACCGTTCATTCTCAATTCTCCGCCGGCATGTTTCAAACTCACATTATTGATTTTAATACCTGCTTGCCGCATTGTTAATTCAGAATTTACGTTTGTAGCGACGAATTTTTTGTACTGCATTTTATTGACGGCTAACTTCATGTGTACGCTGGCCTCGTCTAAAACTTTGTCGAGGTCGGCAGATAATTTATTTATTCCACCGCTAGTAGATGCACTACGCTTTCTTTTTCCTAAAAACCCTAAAAATTCTTTCAGATTAATTTCCGGACTGCTGATTTGCCAGTCTAACACCATTTTTTGCGGATCCGAATAGTACAGATTTAGAAAATTAAGAATTGAACCTTTCATATTCAAACTGCTCCCACCACTGTTTACATGCATATTTCTAAAAAACAGATCCTGATCTTTAAAAACTAAAGTTGCACGTGCATTTTTAAACGCCAAGTTTCTTGACAGGTAAACAGCATCAGTGTTTTTGATTATAATGTTGCCATTAATGAAACGTTTGCTGGGATCATTTTGCAAAAAGGGCGCCCGGTATAGCAAATTTAACTGTGCAGTTCCTTTTTTAAAGCGAATGGTTTGACCTCCAATAACCGGATTTAATTTAGTGAGCGGGAAATTGGCTGTAAATTTTCCAGCAATAATGGGTTCTCTTAAATTGGTAATCGTTATTGAATCGGCCTTAAAGGGAATATTGTTCCAGGTTCCTTTTAAAAAATAAAAATTAACGGTTGAGTTGGGATCTATTCTGCGTTTAGTTTTGTCCAGCTGATTACTAAATGATCCATTGAAATCACAATTGGTAATTGTCTCATTTTTAAAACTCAATGTATTTCCGGTAGTTTTCCAATAAACTTTAATCATTGGGTTATCACTACCTTTTAAAATTCCGCGGATGTTCGCTTCCGCGGAAAAAGGTTTTTCAAGTTTATATCGTTTAAGTCTGGAAGAAATATTTTGAGCGAGTAATGATTGCGCTTCGTCGAACTTTATGGACTTAGTTTTAACATCCAACGCAAAAAACGGATTTAGATCGTCTAAAGAGAATTTGCCGCCAAGCTCAAAATCAATTCCTCCAATTTCAACATCCTGTAAAGGCACACTTAATAGATTCGTTTTTTCATTAAATTGAAGGTCCAGCTTGCCTTTAAAGGTTTTATTCTTCAGGAAACTGCCACGGCTGGTTTTGAAAGCCAAATCATTTACTAAAACGTCTAAGTCGGCTACGGCGTTCCAGCCATCGGAATTATAATTTATTTTTCCGGTAAAGTCTTTCACATCAAAGCTGAATAGTTTTTGTTTGGTCTCATTTTCAACTATTAGCTTAACCCTTGTTAATTCAATTTTATTGATCTTTTTTCTCTTATTATCGTCTTTTTCCTTTGAATTTGATTTCTTAAAAATATTGCTATTGTTGTAACCAGAACTATCAGTGTATGAATAAATTGAACCATCAGACACTATAATATTTCTGATTGTAGGATTTCCGGATAAAAGTGTAAATGCATCAAGTGCGATGAAAACCTCGTCTGCTTTTAAAAGATCATGATGATGTTGTTTCCACAAACTATCGCGAAGCAACACCTTTTTTAGAGATACAGAAATAGCGGGAAAGCCTCTGATTAACGCAGGCTCCATGCTTTGAATTGTCAAGGTTCCGTTCAGGTTTTCGTTTAACTGGGAAGTGATATTTAATAATAGTTCCTTTTTATTGTAATAAATATAGGATGCAATGCCTAACCAGACAATAAGCAATAATGCGAGAATGGCTCCGGTTATTTTAATGGCTTTCTTTATCCAGGGATGCATATTTAATCAGGTAGTTTTATCAAAGTTTAATTTAACATTTTGCATCCTCAAAAGAGCACTTTAAAAAAATCAATAATTAGTACTGCCATAGAAAAAATCATACCAGTAAATATATCTTTGCTCCAGCTTAATGGATCCAGGTATTAAAGTTCATTGTTTTTCTTACTGATGATAACAAGCTCTATTTTTGAGAAGTACAAGATTTACCAACGTTAATATAATGGTTACAAAACTTGATTTAGAAAACTGGCCCCGAAAAGATCATTTTAATTTTTTCAGGAAATTTGAAGAGCCGTTTTTCGGACTTACCGTTCAAATTGATTGTTCTGCCGGCTATAAAAAATGCAGTAATGATGATCAGTCATTTTTCTTATTTTATTTACATAAAGCTTTAGTTGCCGTAAATAAAGTGGAGCCTTTCAGATACAGAATTGATGCTAATCAGGTAATTATCCATGATGAGATTATGGCCTCCGCAACTATTAATCGTCCCGATGGGACATTTGGATTTTCCTATATTCCATATTACGAAGATTTTGAGGAGTTTAAAATAAATGCAAAGTTGGAAATTGAACGGGTAAAATCCACAGTAGGTTTAGACCCTGCCGGTGCAGGTCAGAATGTAATTCATTTTTCTTCTATTCCCTGGCTGAATTTTACTTCCTTATCTCATGCCCGAAATTATTCTTTTGAAGATAGTTGTCCGAAGATTTCTGTGGGAAAAATGACTTCTGAAAACGGTATCCTTCAAATGCCCGTTTCTATACATGTAAATCATGCCCTAATGGATGGAATTCATGTTGCGCAATTTGTAAGTTTGTTTCAGCAGTTAATGAATTCCTGATTTAAAATTTATTCCGTTGAGAACATTGCTATATGTATTTGTATTAATTGCCGCCTGGTATTTTATGAGCCGTTGGGCAGAAGTACGCCGGTCTATTATTAACCGAAGAAAAAAGCTTGAGAAACAAGGGTATAGCTATCGCGAAGCAAAGAGAATGGCCCGGGAAGAATTTTTGAATAAAAATTAAGAATTTGATTGGAATATCTTTCTGATATGCTTTATTTGTATATCAGGCATGCGCCTGAACAAAATCATTTTAAGTATCTCATTCTTTTATGATCAGATTAGAATATTTTACTTCGGCAGACTTTCTTCAGCTTATTCAATGGGTTGATAACGAAGATTTACTGATTAATTGGGCAGGCTCCCAATTCAAATTTCCATTAACAGAGGAAAAATTACACCGATATTTAAAGTTCACCAACGATTTAGAAGAATCCGGGACTTTAGTTTATAAGGCAGTTGATAGTTTGTCAGGAGAAACTGTGGGCCATATATCCTTAAGTGTTATTGACAGACCAAATCGTTCCGCCAGAATTACCCGGGTTTTGGTTGGCGACCCGAATTCCAGAGGAAAGGGTATTGGTTCTGAAATTATGAGAGCGATGCTTAAAATTGGCTTTGAAGATTTAAAACTTCACAGGATGAGTTTGGGAGTGTATGATTTCAATATTTCGGGCATAAAATGTTACCAGAACTGCGGCTTTAATATTGACGGAACGCTACGGGATATTAAAAAAAGGAATGATGTTTATTGGAGTATTGTAGAGATGAGTATTCTGGAAGATGAGTATTCACAACAATATAAACCGGAAAGTTCTGCGATTAATAATCAACAATAGAAGAAGAAGTTTAAACTTTAATTTTTTTAAGCTACCAACTGCTGTTTTACCACATTAACCAATAAAGAAATATCAAAAGGCTTTTTAATAACCTCATCTGCACAAATTTCTTTTACGTCATCAATTTTAGAATGAGTTGATAAAACTATAACAGGAATATGTTTAGTAGTTTCTGCAGCTTTTATTGCTCTGCAAAGTTCTGTTCCCTGATTAGTTGGTCTGATTACGTCTAATAAAATAACGTCTGGTTTATTCTCAGTGATGATGTCAAAAATATTTTTCTCTGTAAAGCAAAGAATTGGTTGAAAGCCTTCCTCAGTTAATATATGAGAAATGATATTGAGAATGTCTTTATCATTTTCAACAACAAGGACCTTTTTTTTCATGTGAGGTAAGGATATAGGTATATATAAAACCGTTATAAAATTAGTTAATATTTAATAAGTTATGCTATCCGTATGTAAAACTATTCCAATTTGATGCCATAAATATTTTTGGCCAAAATTATTATTTAGTGATCTAATTATAAGGATATTAATATTTTTTTGCTGCTGATAAGGCAATTAATACGCATAACAATCAAGTTTCATAATTTGAGTTCATTAATATTTTTTGG
This sequence comes from Daejeonella sp., assembly GCA_039934815.1. GTDB lineage: Bacteria > Bacteroidota > Bacteroidia > Sphingobacteriales > Sphingobacteriaceae > Daejeonella. The sequence continues at coordinate 11,371 of JBDTLL010000023.1, forward strand.
CATTGTTTTTTCTAATGTATATGAAAGTCAATATTATTTTTTATAGTCATAAACTAGAATAAAATGAAAAAGCTATTAATATTAGTTGGACTTGCAGCCGGAATTGCTGCATGTAACAGCGATGCACATACCAATACGCAAGCGTATCAGAATACTAAAGAATATAAAGACAGTTTAAAGCTCGATAGCTTTAATCGGGCTGAAGCTGTGAAAGTTGAAATTGATAAGCGTGAAGCAGAAAAAGCGAGTTTAGTTAGTGCTTCGTCAAGAAACGGAGTAGCAAATAACTCTCAAACAAGAGTAATTCATGAAACTAAATATGTTCAATCACAACCTGCAGCTAAAAAAGGCTGGAGTTCTGCAGCTAAAGGTGCCGTAATTGGTGCCGGAGCAGGTGCCGTTACCGGAGTTCTTGTTGACAAGAAAAATGGTCGTGGAGCTGTAATTGGTGGAGTAGTTGGAGCCGGTACAGGATATGTAATTGGTAGAGCCAAAGACAAGAAAACCGGTAGAGCTCAATAATTAAGATCTATCTAAATGTGAAAGGAATCGCAAATGCGATTCCTTTTTTTATGTTTAAATATTTAAAATTCGGCGTTTTTAGGGGTTCTTGGAAAAGGAATAACATCCCTGATATTTGTCATTCCGGTTACGAATAATACGAGTCTTTCGAAACCTAATCCAAAACCCGCATGCGGAGCGGATCCAAATCTTCTGGTATCCAGATACCACGACATTTCCTCTGTAGGAATATCCATTTCGTTCATTCTTTGTTCCAAAACTGCTAATCTTTCTTCCCTTTGTGATCCGCCAACTATTTCGCCTATTCCCGGAAATAAAATATCCATTGCCCTAACGGTATCTCTTCCGTTTTCGTCGGTTTCATTCTGGCGCATGTAAAACGCTTTAATGTCTTTTGGATAATTGGTTAAGATTACGGGTTTTTTAAAATGTTTTTCAACCAGAAAACGCTCGTGCTCAGATTGCAGATCGGCGCCCCATTCATCAATTAAATATTTGAATTGCTTTTTCTGGTTCGGCTTAGAATTTTTTAATATCCTGATGGCTTCACTGTAAGTCAGTCGCTCAAAATCGTTATTCAAACAAAAGTTTAATTTCGAGATCAGATCCAGCTCTGAACGGTCTGCCTGAGGTTTTGACTTTTCTTCTTCCAATAACCTGTTCTTTAAAAAATCTAGTTCGTCAGAACAGTGTTCTAAAGCATAATTGATTACATATTTTAAAAGTTCTTCGGCCAGATCCATATTGTCATCCAAATCGAAGAACGCCATTTCTGGCTCGATCATCCAAAATTCTGCCAGATGGCGAGTTGTATTTGAATTTTCTGCCCTAAATGTAGGACCGAATGTATAAACATTTCCAAAAGCCAAAGCTGCTAATTCCCCTTCCAGCTGGCCGGAAACGGTTAGGTTAGTGGCCTTTCCAAAAAAGTCTTCTTTGTAGTTAATGCTTCCATCTTCATTTCTGGGAATATTATCCGGATCAAATGTGGAAACGCGAAACATTTCGCCGGCACCCTCGGCGTCTGAGGCTGTAATTATCGGCGTATGCATATAAACAAAGCCTTTTTCATTAAAAAAATTATGAACAGCAAATGCCAGCGCATGTCTTACCTTAAATACGGCGTTGAACGTATTTGTTCGAAATCGTAAATGAGCTATTTCTCTTAAAAATTCCAGACTGTGCTTTTTAGGCTGTAACGGAAATTTTTCAGCGTCACTGTCACCTAAAATTTCAATATTGGATGCTTTTATTTCAACCCGCTGGCCTTTTCCTAAAGATTCTATCAGATTTCCTGTAACAGAAACCGCAGCTCCCGTGGTTATTCTCTTTAATAGTGATTCGTCTGTGTTTGCGAAATCCACTACTGCCTGAATATTATGTATGGTAGAACCATCATTAATAGCAATGAACTGGTTGTTTCTGAATGTTTTAACCCAACCCATAACAGTTACCTGCTGATTGAATTCCGTTGTATTTAATAATTGCTTAATGGGGGTACGCTTGGCCATAGTTGAAAATTGAACCGCAAAAATACAAATCCGTATGTTATTTGTTATCTTTTTGTCAATTCATATGTTTTTCCACAAACTGTTTTAAACTAAAAGCATTTTATTTACGTCAGATCATTGGGTGTGTTTATATGAAATCGGACTAAACATCTATTCGGTTTATTTTATCGTAATATCCTTAGACAGAATTATTAATTAATCAGAATTAAAATTAGATTGCACTTTTAAACCTTAGACATGACAGCTTTTATAAATAAAATTAAAGCCAGAAATCTCCTTGCGATTTTTGGTTTCCTTGTAGTTTTTACAGCCTGTAAAAAAGACCCAACGGTAATAACGCCTACTCCGGCTCCTCCGGTAGCAGCTGCAACACGTGAAGAACTTACAAAAGACTCAATTTTCTTGTACGCAAAGGATACTTATTTTTGGAACGATGCTTTGCCAACAGCAGCGGTTTTTAACGCTCGTAGCTACGCAGATTTTGAAGCAGAGCTGGCAAAAATCAAATCGTACAAAATCAATCCTGCAACAGGCAAACCAATTGACAAATATTCTTTTCTTGACGATGGCGGTTTATCAGATCAGTTGGGTGGTGTAAGTGGCGATTACGGTTTCTCAGCTAATTTTAACAACGGCGATAGAAGTGACCTTCGCATCAGATATGTATATCCAAATTCTCCGGCTGCAACGGCAGGAGTAAAAAGAGGCCAGCAGATTATTAAATTAAATGGTAGTACCAATGTTAACGGAAACACGCAGGCCAACGTTGATTTCTTAAATACTTCAATTTTTGGAGATAACGTCAATATAACAATGACGTTGAAAAATCTGGATGGAACAACTGTTGATGTTAATTTTAACCGCGGAACTTATAGTTTAAATCCAATTTTATTTACAAAAGTATTTACGGTTGGTGCAAAAAAAGTAGGTTATATGGTTTTTAACAGTTTTACAACCAATTCAGCTTCCAACTTAGACCAGGTATTTGCAGATTTCTCTAATGCCGGAATTTCTGAAGTTATTGTTGATTTGCGTTATAACGGAGGTGGTTCTGTATCTACCGCAGACGTATTAACCAATCTAATTGCCCCTGCATCTTCTACAGGTAACTTAATGTACACTACTTATTGGACTAAAACTATGCAGGATGGTGCTGCTTTTATCCTGAAAAATCAAAAATTCTATGGCACCGGTAATGATGGCGTAAAAAGATTGTATTCTTATTTTGATTATAATTACAGTCCTACAGAGGATGCCGGAAACGTAGAAAGATTCCAGAAACGCGGTGCTGCTAACATTACAAGAGCTTATTTTATCGTAACCGGATCTACGGCTTCTGCAAGTGAACTGGTTATAAATAATTTGCGTCCGGTTATGGATGTTAAGTTAATTGGTAAGAAAACATACGGCAAACCTGTTGGCTTTTTCGCTCTTCACATTGATAAGCTTGACATGTATATTCCTCAGTTTCAAACAAAGAATTCCCAGAATTTTGGAGATTATTTTGATGGAATGGCTGTTGATCGTGATGACTTCGATGATATCGGTAAAGATTTTGGAGATCCAACAGAAAGACTTTTAGCTAATGCACTTTCATATGCAGGAACAGGAAGTTTCCTTGCTACAAGCGGAGGCGGAAATAAAATCAGTTCAACCGGGTTTTCGCAGGCAGAAGTTCAGCGTATTAATGACCAGTTGAACCGCCATGAGTTTAAAGGAATGGTGGAAACAAAACTGAGACTGAAAAAGTAAACTAATAAAACAAAAAAAAATCCTGTGCTAAATGCACAGGATTTTTTTTTGTCTAATTTTTTTCCATGATCATTTTATCTTTTAGCGTCCGCTGAAAATCAGGAGCTAAATTTTTATTGATCTTCCGGAGTTGCTTGTTCAGTTTAATAACGCTGTTAAGGATAGCATTGCTTGCGCCGTAAAAGAAATCCGGATTGATATTTTTGAACTCATCTGTTGGTTTATGATAATCTTTATGATCTTCAACACCGAAATATACAAACGGAATATTGTTCTGGGCGAACGCTCCCTGATCACTTTGCATGGTCCAGTCATCTTTCCCTAATTTAGGGTCATCGTGGCCAAAAAGTAATTTAATGCCTGTTTCTTTATCAGCATCTTTTAAAATATTTTTGATCTCCGGATTTTTAAAAGCTCCCGCAGCATACAATTCACCTTTATCATTGTGCGAGATCATATCCATATTGATGATCATTTTAATCCGATCGCCATCCAATACCGGATTTTTAATGTAAGCGTATGAGCCTTGCAAACCCATTTCTTCGGCGTCAAAAGCGATAAATAATAACGTATTTTTAGGCTTGTGATGTTTGAAATACTCAGCCATTGCTAAAAGTCCGGCAACTCCGGAAGCATTGTCATCAGCTCCGTTATTAATTTCAGAGTTGGTAATGCCAATGTGGTCATAATGTGCCGAGATCAAAATGACGTTTTTGCTTCTGCCTTTAATGTAGCCTATTAAGTTGGTACCCTTCAATTCCTCGCCCTTACGGTTAGTAAATGTAAACGGATGTTTAAAACTATCCTGATAAAAACTTAAGCCAATTTTTTTAAAACGGTTAACAATATAATCCGCAGCCATTTTATTTCCCACGGTGCCTGTTTTACGGCCCTCAAATTTATCTGATGAAAGTGTTTCCACGTCACTTAATAATTGTGATCGGTCAATTCTTTGTGCCGAAGCAGATAAAGAAGCGCTTAATAGAAATAGAAATAATAGTTTTTTCATGAATATATTTGTGAAATCTAAGTTTAGAATGTAGTCCTAATAGTTTTTTTCTGATTGTAATTGTTTGATAGATAGCTAACGATGCAAAGGTTATTCCAATTATCAGGCAACTTCGCGTAAATCTACCGCTACAACTCTTGAAACTCCCTGTTCAACCATTGTAACTCCGTAAATGATGTCTGTACTGGCAATAGTGCGCTTATTATGAGAAACGACAATAAACTGTGATCGATCTGAAAATTTGCGAATGATATTATTAAACTTATCGATATTCGTATCGTCCAGAGGCGCATCTACCTCATCAAAAATACAAAACGGGGCAGGTTTTAAAAGATACAGAGAAAACAGTAGGGCAGTGGCTGTCAACGTTTTCTCTCCACCTGATAATTGATTGATCGACAACGGTCTTTTGCCTTTTGGTCTTGCCAATATTTCTATGTCAGATTCCAGCGGACTTTCCGGGTTGCTTAAAACGAGGTCGCAACTGTCTTCTTCATTAAATAAAGACCTGAAAACTTCAATAAAACTTTCTCTTACCTTCGTAAAAGCGT
>JBDTLL010000024.1:0-15904 GCA_039934815.1 Daejeonella sp.
TACAAATACGACAGACCATTCTGTTTTCAACATATGGGCAAGAGCAATGCAGCGAACCAGATGACCAAGACCTATCTCACCATCTCCATCTGTACGGATGATAACTCTAGACCTCATTTAATATCTTATATTTCATTTCTGCAAGACGCCAGTCGTTCATAGTGTCGATATCCTGCACCTCCATTTCATTAAGTCTGATCACAGCACTATTCCCATTGAAAAGATTTTGCTCTTTCGCAATGGTATTGCAATTGAACCAATAAAACTGACCTGCATCATGATAGGCTGGTTCAAGATCCTGAGAGCGTTTGTTTAAGTTTTCCGGCCAGAACATTTCAGCCTTTTCATTACCCCTTAACTTCAATGAACGCCATATCGGATAACTAAATTCAACTACCGGAAAAACCGTATTAAACTTTCCTTTCTCCAATAGTTCAGATCCTTGCTTTAATCGGTCCGCATTAATTAAAGGTGCAGTTGGATAAATGCAGCAACCATTCTCAAATTGTATTTGCTGCTTCTTATAGCAATTTAATACCTCAAAGATGACTTCAACAGTGGTAGAAAAATCACTAGCGTTTTCAAAGGAGCGCAAAAATGGAACTTTTGCCCCATACGACCCAGCAATTTCTGCAATCTCCTCATCGTCTGTAGAGACCATAACCTCATCAAAAAGCTCAGATCTAATTGCGGCCTCAATGGAATATGCAATGATAGGTTTTCCCAAAAAGAACTTAATATTTTTTCTTGGAATACGCTTACTTCCACCCCGGGCTGGTATAATTGCCAGATTAGACATTGTAGAAATTATTAACTTTTTCAATTACAAAATCCTGTTCTTGTTGTGATAAAGTTGGATACATTGGAAGACTAATACAATGCTTATAATAGGTTTCGGCGTGTGGCATATCTCCTTCTTTCCATCCGAATTGTTGGTAATACGGCATTAGATGACATGGAATATAATGTATCTGCGCAAATATTTTATTTTCCCTTAAATAATTGTATAGGCCCAAACGGTTTTCGACTTCAATAATATATAAATGATAAGCATGACCGTCAATTACGCCAGACTGGCCGCTAATATATGATTGTCCTTTAAAAGCATTCAAATATCTTGAAGCAATCTCCTTCCTTCTAAGAAGACCCTCATCAGCTCGTTTTAATTGACTAATTCCCAATGCTGCCTGAAAATCAGTAAGTCGGTAGTTATAGCCCAAAGTCTGCATTTCCATATACCAGCCGGGGTAATTGCTATTACCCAAATGAGATGTGCTAACACTATCTTGGCCGCTTGCAAATTCGATACTATTACAGTACGTTGATTCGTCTTTGGTAATTCCGTGTGTTCTTAACTGTAATAGTCTATGGTATAATTTTTCGTCATTGGTGGTAATCATTCCGCCTTCTCCGCAAGCAATGTGCTTGACAGGATGGAATGAGAAAATCGCCAGATCGGCCAAGTTTCCATTACCACATGTTTGCGATTGCCCTTTATTGTCAACAAAATAACCACCGGGAGCATGACACGCATCTTCAATAATCCATAAACCATGCTTATCTGCAAGTTTTTTGAATGCTTCTAAATTTACGGCTCTGCCTGCAAAATCAACGGGTATTATGCCGGAGAAAGTTCCTTTGGGACTTGATTCCAAAAGATTTTTAACACCGGTGTAGTCCAAAAGATAGGTCTCTGGATCAATATCTGAAAACACCACTTCAGCACCACAATAACGTATACAATTAGCGCTGGCGGCAAAAGTTAAAGGTGTAGTAATAACCTTTTGACCCGGCGCAATATCCATTGCCATAGCGCATAAATGTAATGCAGCCGTGCCATTGCTAACTGCAACAGCATACTTTACCCCTATGTAACTTGCAAACGCCTGCTCAAATTCAAAAACTTTTGGTCCCTGAGTTAAGTAGTCTGACTTCAGGGTATCAACTACAGACTGAATGTCTTGTTCGGTTATATTTTGTTTTCCGTAAGGTATGATTTCCATTAACCTGATTGTTATTTTCAATTTAAACTTCAAATGTAGGATCTACGTGTTCTTTAATCAATAACCTCAAACTTTCTACAGTTTCCCAACTGTCATTTTCATCAGAGCTATAATGAAAACCGTCCTTCACCTTCACGGCATTAAAGCTGGTAATAAAATCCTCCACTTTCCAATTTGGAGTTTGAGGTATTATTGCATAGTATTTTCCAAGGTCATAGGTAAAAAAAGAGTCTGAAACAGTGATCATTTCCTCATGAATTTTTTCACCGGGTCTTATCCCTATAACAGTATGCTTACAATTTGGACCAACTGCCTGTGCCACATCCATAATTTTATACGAGGGAATTTTAGGTACGAAGATTTCTCCTCCCCAGGCGGTGGCCAAAGCATGCAAAACCATGTCGACCCCTCCTTGTAAGGAAATATTAAACCTGGTCATAGATTCAACGGTGATGGGCAATGTTCCCTCATTTTTCCTTTTTAGGAAAAATGGGATTACGGAACCATTTGATCCCATTACGTTACCATATCGTACTACAGAAAATTTTATTGGATTAGATCCTTTAATATTGTTTGCAGCGATAAAAAGTTTGTCTGATGCTAGTTTAGTCGCCCCGTAAAGATTAATAGGCGCAGCCGCTTTATCTGTAGAAAGCGCTACAACATGCTTTACATCTGAATCTAAAGCTGCATTAATAATATTTTCTGCTCCATTGATATTAGTCTTTACGCACTCCATCGGATTGTACTCTGCAATATGAACGTGTTTCATTGCAGCAGCATGTATTACATAGTCAATTCCGCGGAAAGCTCTTTTTAATCTGTCTACATCTCTAACATCTCCGATAAAGAATCTAATTTGAGGATAAAGAGAAGGAGGGTATTCCTGAGCCATTTCAAATTGCTTCTGCTCATCCCTTGAAAAAATTACCAGTCTTTTAATACCCGGCCACTCAGTTAAAATCTTTTTTGTGAGCGCCTTACCCAGCGAACCTGTTCCACCTGTTATTAATACACTACACTGGTCTAAATTTGCCATTTCTTACTTCTTAACGTTTATACTCCAACACGATTAACTATTTTTTTTATAAATAGAAACATAATAGCCAGAAAGCCTAATGTGATACTCCCAAATATAAATCCCTTTAACAAACCAAGTTTCTCCTTGTCAAGCGGCAATATTGGCCGGTCAATAATTTGAATAAGCGGAGTTTCTTTTCTTAATGAAATTTTTGAGAACTCAAGATTTTTAACCAGCTCATTTAAAATTGCCTGGTTAGCCTGAGCATCTATTTGTTTCCTTTGAGACGGAACTTTTAGTACCTGACGGGCAGGGTTTAGATTAGGATTCAGATCTATATTACTGGCAACACCTGTAATGGCTTTATTTAGTGCCCTTCTGACCGAATCCGTTTGATATTGTAAAATTGCCAGATTTTGAACTGATTTTTTTATTTTTGTTTCAACATAAAAATCAGAAACCTCTTTTGCTAAATTTTCCGCAAAATACTTAGAAAAAAACTCGTTTTCTGAATTTACCTTCAACACAATTATGCTTAAATTCTTATTTAGTTTTTCAACAATAAGATTTTTTGAAAGTATACTTTTGTAAAATGTGCCCAATATACTATCCTGAATTCTGCTAAATTTAAGAGAATCGGTTTCGGTTGAAAACTTGATGTTAGCTAACTTGGGGTCATTTGCCCATTTACGTCGTAAATCATTAAATTCAATATATAACTCAGCTAATGTCTGATTTCTGCCATTCATATCTACCGAAGTTAATAGGGCTTTCTGAACCATCGATCTCGATTTCATAAACGACAACAAGTTATCGCCTGAGAAAGCACTGCCACCTCCGCTTAAAGCTCCAAAGCCAAACTGACTGGCAAGTCCTGAAGCTACTGACAGGTTACTCGATTTATCATCATCCAAAGCAAAACTCAACTCCGCCTTATAAATTGGTTTTTTAAAATAAGCATATAAAGCACCAATTGCTCCGCCTAAAAGCATAGCAATGAGCAAAAACACCCATCTTGTTTTCAGAAATTTTACAAATCTGAATACTTCAATTATAATTGACTTAAGCCTAATTTCATCGTTAGCATTACTCTCCGTTTGATGGCTGGTATTTTCCATCTTATAATTATCAGAATGAACGTTCATACTTTTAATATTTATTCAGGCTAATAATGTTATTGTCCATATTTTTATTGGTAATTTATCTAATCAGCGTTAGAATAATTGCCGCCAACGATGCCAAGCCCGTTGAAATTCCAATAAGCTCCTGCGCTGTAAGTCTATTTTTCTCTTCTTTTTTAGGCACAAATATCTCCGCACCTGGCTTAACTACCGGATAGTTGTTGAAAAACAGGAATTTCTTTGTGCTTTTAACAGAGCCGTTAGCGTAGATAATGTAAGCTCTCCGTTTTAGTGAACGGTCTGAAAAGCCTCCTGCCTGTGAAATATATTGCTGAAATCCGCTGCCTGAACTGTATATTGTTGTTACAGGAAACAGAACCTCGCCATTCACTTTTACAGTTTGCAACTGTTTAGGAACACGTAAAATATCACCTTCTTCTAAAATCAAATCAAACTTAGAACCCGGCTTTTCTAATATGCGTTCGAGATTGATTCCTACATACACATTTCTTAATAGTTCCTGTTGCTTTTCTAAAGCCACAGAATCTTTAGATGATTCCTGTAATCTTTGAAACTTGGCCAGTTTCTCTTTCTCTTCTTCTTTTTTATCAATTTTATTCTTATCGGCGGCATTTTCTACCCCTGGCCTCTTTAAAGAAGCTCCTGAAGTATAAGCTAATGCTGTTAATCCACCGGCTCGCTGAATGATATCAGAAACGCGTTCATCCTTACGGGATATGGTATAAGTACCCGGGTATTTAACTTCGCCTTCAATTTTTATCTGACGCTGCACCTCATATCCGGCTTCATTCCGAACATTTACTATATCGAAAGGCTCCAGGATAAATTTCTCGCCTTTAAACTTCAGATCTTTATCCACATCAACCTGAAAAACCTGTGCTGTTGCAGCAGAAATAGAATTTTGATTACTATTTTTTACTCGTCTTGATATTTCAATTCTTTTAGCACTTGCGCCTTCTTTAAAACCACCGGCTAAAATAATCAGATCTTCTAAAGACATGTTCTGAGCGTAGTCAAATAATCCCGGCTCCCGAACTTCGCCGTTAACAGTTACAGAATATTCTTCCCGCAAATCAAATATGGATGAAATGGTTATAATATCTTCCCGCTTTAGCGGAATATCCGGCACGGTGCCCGCAATAATTTTCGCTAGATCAAACGAAATAAGTTCTGTTGAATTATCAGGGCGTAACCGTGTGATGTAGCCTCGTGGCAAAAAAGCATCTTCGGTTACACCGTCTGCTTTTCTAATCAAATTGCCCAACGTTAAACCAGGTTCTAACTCAAACTGGCCGGGGCGAAACACGGCTCCTTCAATTACTATCCTATTAGCAAAACGTTCAAGAATGGGTTCTACAAAATATTTATCTCCGCTTTGCGGTTTATAAGTAGAAAAATCTTCAGAAAAAACATCCGTAATTTTTCTCTCTCTATTGGTATTCTGCAGTACTTTTATTCTGGCCTTGTACGCTAAATCTGTAAATCCGCCCGCAAAATTTATTGCATCCTGAAGTGATTCTCCAGGCAAAATTTCAAAGATTGCCGGTCGTTTAACTTCGCCAGCAAACTCAACTCGTGTCCTGTAAGTTGGCACGCGAATCACATCATTATCCTGCAAACGCACGTTGTTTGTTTGAAAACCTTTCAACAGAAAATCATACACATCTAATTTACCAATAACCCGGTTTCCCCTGATTACTTCAATCTCACGAAAAGATCCGTTTTCATTGGGGCCACCCGAAACATATAGTGCGTTAAAAACCGTTGCCAATGAAGGCAATGTGTAAGAACCGGGCTTCACAACTTCACCCAAAAGTGTTACTTTAATACTTCGGATATTTCCAATCCCGATCGTTACCTGAGTTCTGCCACTTCTGATTCCAGGATAAGTTCCCGCAAGTTTTGACCTGATTTTTGAAGTAGCCTGCTCTACCGATAAACCACTAACTGAAACAATTCCGGCATATTCTATTCTAATTGTGCCTTCCGGCGAAACTTTAAGATTATAATTTGCTTCGTTATCACCGGTTATGTCAATGGCAATTTCATCATCCGGACCGATAATATAATTTCTTGGTGTTGCGATTCGAAGATTCGGCTCGAATGTTAGATTTTTATTATTAAAAAGATTTGCCCCGAAAATTTTAGACCTCAGTTCACCTAATGCTTTTTCCGCTTCAGTTTCAACGTCTTTTTTCTGAGCCAAAGTGTCCTGAACATAATTTACTTCTCGTCCGGGTTTTTGATTTTGATCGGCTTTAACAACGGTCTTCTTTTCATTGCTTGCTCCATCTTTCTTTTTAATCTTTTCAATTCTCTCTCTCAGTTTTTGAACTTCCTCGGGGCGCATTCCTCGGGCTAAAGCAATCTGCTCTAACTGACTATCACCTAAACCGGTTGCTTCAACCTGACGCATAAACTGACGGATTTGTTCATCATTGAGTTCATCAACCCGAACGCTGCTTAGATTTTGTGGATTTATTGTTTGAGAAATCGCAGGAACGGTTAAAATCAGTAATAAACTGAAAATAAAGGCCTTTAAAAAGTTTATGCGCATAGAAAATTGTCTTTTTATTTCTCACATTAAATCCATTACATGGAAAAAAGGGAGGTAAAAATTCTTATTCGAAATAATTTAAAACTTTAAAACCACCTTTTTTCAGATATTCATCCTTCTTCATCAAATGAAGATCAGATTCCACCATATCCTTTACTAAAGCAGGCAAATCATACTTTGGAATCCAGCCTAATTTTGTGTTAGATTTAGTTGGATCACCCAATAGTAGTTCAACTTCTGTTGGACGGAAATATTTTGGATCTACTTTTACAACGGTTTGGCCCATTTTCAGGTTTGCGGTATCGATTCCTAACTCTGAACAACGGTCATTATCAAAATCTATTATAACTCCTTTTTCAGCATCATCTTTTCCGCTAAACTCTACTTCTATACCTAACTCAGCAAAAGCCATTCGCACAAATTCTCTCACCGGAGTAGTAATGCCGGTAGCAATTACAAAATCCTCAGGGGTTTCCTGCTGCAAAATCAACCACATAGCTTCCACATAATCCTTCGCATGACCCCAATCTCTCTGTGCTGACAAATTTCCCAAATACATAGTGCTTTGAAGGCCTAAAGCAATTTTAGCCGCTGCACGGGTAATTTTTCTGGTCACAAAAGTTTCCCCGCGTATTGGGCTTTCATGGTTAAATAAAATTCCGTTACAGGCGTACATTTTGTATGCTTCGCGATAATTAACTGTAATCCAGTAGGCATACATTTTGGCTACAGCATATGGAGAACGTGGATAAAACGGCGTAGTTTCACTTTGAGGAACTGCCTGAACCAATCCATATAATTCTGAAGTAGAAGCCTGATAAATGCGGGTTTTTTCTGTAAGACCTAACATTCTAACTGCTTCCAGAATTCTTAAAGTACCAATTCCATCTGCGTTTGCGGTATATTCAGGCGTATCAAAACTCACTTTTACGTGACTCATAGCTGCCAGATTATAAATCTCATCCGGCTGAACTTCCTGAATGATGCGTATCAGGTTTGTAGAATCTGTTAAATCACCGTAATGAAGTTTAATGTTTAAATTTTCTTCATGCGGATCCTGATATAGGTGGTCAATTCTATCGGTATTGAATAATGAACTTCTACGTTTCAGACCGTGTACGAAATAACCTTTTTTTAACAAAAATTCTGCTAAGTAGGCACCATCCTGCCCGGTAATTCCTGTAATTAATGCAACTTTCATAGTATAATTTGTTATGCCAGAGGTTTTAACGGCTCCGGATTTTTTACTTTATTTTTTGATTTACAGGATGCAAAAGTATCAGTTTTAACTGAACTATCCCGTCATGTTTACCGAACTAATTAAATTAATTAAAATTTATTACGATATCTTAGTTACTCAAATTATGTATTTAATTGCTTAAGTAGATATTGTCCGTATCCGCTTTTCACCAACGGTTCGGCAATTTCTTTTAATTCGTCTGAAGAGATAAATCCCATCCGGTAAGCTACCTCTTCGATACATCCAATTTTCAAGCCCTGTCTTTCTTCAATAACCTGAACAAACTGACCTGCCTGCATTAATGAGGCAAACGTTCCGGTATCAAGCCATGCGGTGCCGCGACTTAAAACGCCAACCTTTAATTTTCCTTGTCTCAAATATTCTTTATTGATATCTGTTATTTCAAATTCACCCCGAGGTGATGCTTTGATATTTTTGGCAATTTCAACTACTGAATTATCATAAAAATATAATCCGGGAACAGCATAATTAGACCTGGGTTTTTCAGGCTTCTCTTCTATAGAGAGAACATTAAATTCTTTGTCAAAATCTACCACTCCATATCTTTCCGGATCTGAAACCTGATAGGCGAATACCACCCCACCTTCCGGATCATTCATGGTTTGCAATAATCTGGATAGGCCATCACCATGGAAAATATTATCACCCAAAACTAATGCAACCTTATCTTTTCCAATAAATTCTTCGCCTATTACAAAAGCCTGTGCAAGTCCGTTGGGCACTTCCTGTACTTTGTATGAAAATTTGCAGCCCAATGCTTTTCCATCACCCAAAAGTTTCTGGAAATTTGGAAGATCGTGCGGAGTAGAAATGATCAGAATTTCGCGGATACCGGCTAACATTAAAATTGAAAGCGGATAATAGATCATTGGTTTATCATAAACCGGCATCATCTGCTTGCTCATTGCTAATGTAAGCGGGTGCAACCTGGTGCCCGAACCGCCTGCTAAAATTATTCCTTTCAAAATTGAGATTTAAAAATTCGCGTAAAGATAAGAATTAAGCTAGAAGTATAATCAGGAATGATTTAAAGCTTCTACTTGTGCCTCTAATTCAGCGTACCATTCTGAACCGTATTTGCGAATTAAAGGATCTTTTAAAAATTGGTACACAGAAACTTTTAGCTCGTTTCCAAATGCACATGCGGGACTACAAATATTCCAGCGATCATAATGGAGAACATCAAATTCAGGGTAATTGGTAATGCGAATAGGGTACAAATGGCAGGAAATTGGTTTTTTCCAGGCAATTTTCCCGTCTTCATAGGCTTTCTCAATGGCACATTTGGTTATCCCATTCTCCCAGGTTACATAGGCACATTCTTTAAAAGTATCAACACAGGGAGTGGTCAGATCGCCTTCAAAATCTTTCACATAAGTTCCGGATTCTTCAATGGTCTGTATTCCTTTTTCGGTCATGTAAGGTTTTACATGCGGATAAATTTCATCTAAAATTGCCAGCTCAGATCTTTCTAACGGTGCGCCCGAATCACCTTCAATACAACAAGCGCCTTTACATTTGTTAAGATTACAAACAAAGTTTTCTTTAATAACATCCTCATGCACTAATGTGCCCTGTACCTCTATCATGTTTATCAGTTTTGACCAAAGGCCGTATTATTTTGCTGCTGTAAACGGATATTTTAACCCGCTCGCATTGGTTAATTCCATAGTTACAGATCCAACCAATATTTCAACCTGAGCTTTAACCGGAATTCGGTTCCCATCATCGGTTATCCAAAGGTATAATTTACTGTCTTTACGGAAAATTCTGCCCGGTTGTATCGAAGGACTGAATTTAAGACATCTAACATTACCAAGTTCAGATCTAACCATTTCTTTGCCAACGTATTTGATTTCCATAGTTGCAATTTCATCCTTCAGGAAATAATCCAAATTGAATTTATCTCCCTTTTTTAGTTTGGAAACATCCAAATTCCGGGCAAAATAATAGGCAGACACAATGTCAAATGTTTGACTACCACCTTTAAAAGTTCCCTTATTTGCAACAACTTTCTTGTCTTTCTGATAAAATCTCGCTTTATCAGTTCTCCGGTAATTTGCTTCGCGAATATTCTCAGTGTACAAATAAGGCATTAAATCATCCCGGTCAATGTAGGAATCGTAACGATTATGGACCCGATAAAATATATTAAATGTTCCCGAGGTTTTTCCCTCGGCAGTTAAATGAAAAATTGGTTTGTTATCAAATTTAATATTAGACTCAGAAACTTTCAATGTGGCTTCTGCAGCAGTAATAAAACCATAGCGAAAGCGGTACGACAATTCTTCGCCCGTTTTAAAAACAGGTTCAGAAACATTTGATAACGACTGAGAAAATAATAAACCAGTAACTGAAAGTAGTAATATGAATGTAGCAGTAATTTTTTTCATCAGGATTCCGGGGATTTTAAAAGCGTATTGATAATTAACGCCAAGATTTAAGATTCTGTGTTTGACTGCGTAAATCAATATTAGTTTAATTTCCCGCAAAGCGGATATTAATCCTTCCTCTTATAAATTGGAACTGTTGAACATGGTTCGCCATACATAATACTTTTAGCTATGCCCGTTAATTTGGATGTGATTTCTAAATAAGCAGATGTGGGAACTTCTATATCTCCACAACCTTTTACAACCACGCGTTGATCACGGTAAACTTCAATATCAATTTTGCCGAGCGCTCTTTCGAATAAAATGGATTCAAGCACATTGAGGTCGCCAAATACAATCGAAGCCGCATAAGGCTTTAATTTAGTACTTAAAAGCATGTAAGCCCAGGTCGGTACTATGGCATCAGCAGAACAGATTATGCCAACATGCAAATCCTGGTATTTTGTCCAGTCATTTTCTTTCACAAACTCCCGAAAATCTTTCTCTCTCAAAATCAATCCATGGAAAAGATTTTCCTTGATATCATAAATTACTCGTTCTCCTTTCGGATATAAATCGGCAAGGTCAAGACTGATTAAACCACTCTGAGCGACTTTATTAACTATATTTTCCTGAATATCCATGAAGCGTTTATATTAAACCATTTTTAAAATGGCTTATAAATAAAAAATCCGGAAGAAATTAAATTCTTCCGGATACAAAGTTAATGAATTATGCTGTTAAAAGAATTTAACGCGGTTGTCTTTAATGTCAGCTTTATCTCTTAAAACTTTAAAAGCTTCGTTTTGCGCTCTCTGTACTAAATTTTGAGATATCAATGCTTTTTGTTTAAAAGCGTTGGTTAAAGGTGCCGGATTATTGAAACCGTCTAATGAAACCACATAAATTCCGTTCTGACCTTCAATAACTGAAGACATTGCGCCCGGCTTTAAGCCGAAAACAGTACCTACCACTTTATTTTCCTGAGCAACTCCCGGTATAACCGGATTTGCAAAAACTACATTCTGAACCGGAACCGCTTGTTTTCCAACTTTTTGGGCAACCTGCTCAATAGTTTTTGAACCAGAAAGTGCAGCATTTAATTTTTCAGTTAGTTTTTTGGCTTTCACCTGATTACGAACCATTGGCTCGATTTGCTTTTTAACTTTTTCTAAAGGAAGAATTCCTTTTTCAGAAACGCTTACCAGTTTTGCAATAACAAATTTGTTGTCTACTTCAAAAACCTGATTAGAAACATCACCTTCTTCAGCTTTAAAAGCCCAACGTATCAACTCACGAGGATTTTCAATACCAGCAATTGACGTTTGACCCGGATTTACATTTTCAGCAATCAATTTACGGGAACCTGATTTTTTCGCCTGAGCATCAAATGCTTCAGCACTGTTGGCTTCACCTAAGAAAGTTGTGGCTTTACCATAAGCCTCTTGTTGAGTTTTATTGCTACTTCCTAATGATTTAGTGATTACAGCAACTTTCGCAATTTTGGAAGAACCTTTTTGCGCATTGATTTTAATAACGTGAACACCAAATTGTGTGGTGATAACTTTTAAATCTCCTGGTTTACCGTTGAAAACTGCGTCTTCAAATGGACCAACCATTGCTCCCCTTCCGAAAGTGCCTAACTCACCACCTTTATCTTTAGAGCCATCAGTTCCGTATTTAGAAGCAAGTTCAGCAAAACTAGCACCCTTTTGAATCAGGTTTTTAATTGAATCGGCTTTAGCCTGAGCTTTATCCATTCCGCCTTCGGCAGTTGGGTTAATTAAAATGTGGCTTGCCGTTACAGAATCCGGACCAAACTTAATGTCTAAAACTTTAGCCATTTGATACGCTCCATTACTGAAAACCGGACCAACCATTGCGCCGTTTGACGAAGCAAAAACCATTGAATCTAAAGCCGGATCTAATTGTCCTTTGCGGATGTATGAAACCGGAGTTTTAGAATCTGAATTCATGCTTACAAATAATGAATCATTATTTGTCGCTTTAAAATCAGCGAACAGCTTATTTACTTTTGTTTTGGTTTCAACCGAATCTTCTTTAGAAGGATTTGCATCAAAAACTACATATTCGAATGTGCGATTCTCTTCAGCATTGTTAAAACGATACTTGTATTCGTTATAATAATTTTTATAATCTTCATCAGTCAATTTAACTTCTGCATCTGGTATAGATGAATAATCTAAATTCACATATTTAAAGTTTGCCAGTTTATTACGTTGACTGTAATCTTCTCTGGCCTCTAAAGAGGTTACATATAAACTGTTTTTAACAAGATTATTGTACTTCTCAGCCAATCTGTTCTGACGAAGATTTACTAAAAACTGCGTCCATTGCTGGCTGATAGGACTTTTTGGGTCCTGAGTTTTTACATTATCCAGGAAAGAATTTAACTGCTGACGGTTAATCTGACCAGTTTGCGGATCACCAAAATTTTGAACTACCTGCGGATCAGGGTTTTTACCCATAATCATATCATTTAATTCGTTGGCGCTAACCTGCAAACCCAAACGTTTAATTTCTCTATCCATTAAGATTTGAGAAACGGTTTGATTCCAGGTATTTTCAACTACATAAGCAGTCATTTGTGCGTTCAGATTATTCTGACCCATTTGCTGCTTAAAGTTATTGGTATTCACCTCCACTTTTTCGTTAAAGTCCTGGATAGAAACTTTCTCACCCGCAACTTCTCCAACTACATTCTGATTAGCGTTCCAGAATGGTGTACCCACCTTTACTGCATCACCAAGTAAGAAAGCAACAATTGCAAAACCGATAAATCCTACGATGATTACACCGGCACGGTTCCGCAAAAAATTCATTATTCCCATATCAATTTTATTACTATTATTTCAAAAGAGGGCGCAAGATACAATTTTTAGAAAAATATACTAAGACAAAATTCTGATTCTCAGCTTTGATTGAAAATTGTTTTAAAAACTTGAAATTTTCTGCTTTGAATACGGGTGCGAGTCACTTTTTTAAAAACTTTCTTTACTCGTCAGACTTAAATCGCCGGTAGATTGCGTAATCTCATAATACGAGAAATTTTCATTCGCCCAGAAACTGGTTCCTGCCAAAGTATTCCCAGCCGAAGTTATGCTCACTAATTTATTGGATGTAAAGCGCTTTTTATTTTCATCCCAAATCAATTCATCAGAACGGAACGTTTCACCTTTTTGATTAACTGCGACCACATTTTTCCTTAATTCAACTTTTCTCTGATTCTCGTAGCGTTTGGCGTAATCTGCCGTTACGTGGCTATTTTCCTTCTGGTTTGCATCCAGAAACACAATGTCCACACCTTTTTTCATTTCATAATACGGATCATTTGTTTTGAAATGAAGCAATTCCGGCGCTGTTAATTTGGCCTTTACATGTGCAGAATCTGAATAAATTATTTCTACGCCAATTGATTTATCTACCGGAACAGAAACCTTTTTAGATGAAATTTCCTCTACATCTTTTAAATCATTCTCGCATGAAGCGAAAAATAAAATAACTGAAACACTTAAAAGTATGTAGCGGAAAGCACTCATCAATTAATCAAATTTAGATTTGATAAACCAGGTATCATTTAACGTAAAACCAATGCTCATATTTAGATAACGCTCACGAATTAAGCTATTGTCCATTGTTCCTCTCTGCCCAAGCTCAGCAGAAAAGTTAATTTTATAAAAACTAGAACGATTAGATGGCAAAGGCAAGCCTAATCCTAACGTTAAACCATATTGGTTAATATCGTTGTTATTTATTTGAACGTATGTTTTGTTGTAGTTAAGTCCAAAACGATAATCAACCAACTTGAAGTAATTAGAAACCGCATTGGCATCTGGAGTGTACTGACCGCCAAACGCCACACCATAAGTATTATTTAATCCCTGATTAACTCCGCCATCGGTATAATCTGCCCACTTTGCATATGAGAAATCTGCTCCAACAAGTAACTTATTGGTTTTTTCAAAAGCAAAACCAATAGTATGTGTTAAAGGTGGGTTCAACTTCCGTTTTACGCCTTCAGTCATAAATATCGTATCCAAAGGATTCGATTCCTCGTTAAGGAAGAAATTTTTTCTGTAACGTGTGGTTACCACAGAACTTTTAGATGTTAACTCAGAACCCGCGTTTCCGGTGTATCCTAAAATCAAATTGCTTGTTTTACCCAACTTGGCAACATATTGTATTCCATAATCATAGCTCAAACCCTGAACATTTGTGCTATTTTGGGTTCTTGAATTTAAAGCGGTTGGTTGTGTAGGAAATTCCGCAGAGCGGATTTCTTTGATGTTTCCGAAAATGTAACCCACATTAGCACCGATACTCAAGTTTTTACCGAGTAAAATACCATAACCTAAATATGCTTTTGATAAACCGCCATCGCCGGAATAGATATAGTCCACTTTGTTGGTATCAATTGTGCCAACGTTTTTAAATTGATATCCAGCTTCGCTGAAAGGCAAAATACCAAAGCTCATTGCTGATTTTTTGGTTACGGGAATACCAAAAGTTAAATGGCTTAAGGTAGCATTGAAACTATTTTCAGACGCATTCGAATTACTCAACTGGCGTAAACCTGTGTAAGCTCCCACATCAAAAGTTGTTAAACTGATTGCAGAATACGAGGCCGGATTGGCAAGGTTTACATTACTATATGGTCCCGGTTTACGAACACCCATCGCAATTCCACCCATCGCCCTGTTTTGTGGCAGTAAAGATCCTTTTAAATCTCCCAAACCAAATTGAGAATACGGAGAACTTGAGGTAGTTTGTGCAGAAGCAGCAAAAGTTGCTAAAAGTATACCTGCAACAAAAGCAGATCTAAAAATTTTAATCATTATATTGATGGATAACTTCGTTTAAGCCAATAAGAACCAAATGTGGCTCGGTTTTGTAAGTGTGGGCAAAGATGCTACTTTTCAACCGAGTATCAAAAAAATTCGCGTCGCCGCCGCAGAGCAGTATTTGCAGGTTGGAATAGCGTGAATTATACGTATTTATAAATGCTAAAACCTCCCCAAAAGTTCCGTTAACAACCCCGGAAAGAATTGCCGAACTGGTATCTGTTCCTTCGTCGTCAGTAAAATTTTCATCCAACTTAACTAAAGGTAAACGCCCGGTTTGTTCATGCATTGCTTTTAATCGCATGTTTAATCCGGGAGAAATGCTGCCGCCCGTATAATTTCCAGCCTGATCGACCGCGTCGTACGTGATGCAGGTTCCGGCGTCAATTACTAAACAATTTTTATTAGGATACATGGCGTTTGCTGCAATTACAACTGCAAAACGATCCAGCCCGAGAGTTTGCGGAGTTTTATATTTTATTTTGATTGCTGATTTTATCCCGGTAGAAAAACGGATGTATTGGGTTTCGTTTTTCAAAACATCTTCAAAAATTTCTGCTGTTTTACTAACGGAAGAAAGGATGCTTTTTTGTATATCAAATTTAGAAATCAATGATTCCAGTTCATTAACACTCAGGTCTGTAAAAATCTCAACAAGTTTCCGGTTATGGAATACGGCAAATTTT
>JBDTLL010000025.1:0-15505 GCA_039934815.1 Daejeonella sp.
ATGATTTTTTGCGGATTGACGAAAAAGGTCAGATCCATGCGGCAGATGAAACTATTTTACATCTTATTAATAAATTAAAAATCGATGAAGGTGAATTAAAAGAGCGTAAAGAAAAAATATACAGTCAGGCTCCTTTACTTAAAGTCAAAAATTTAAAAACCTGGTTTCCTGTAAAGCATGATCTTTTTACAAATTCTAAAGAGTATGTAAAAGCTGTTGACGATGTCAGTTTTGAGGTTTTTTCAGGAGAAACTTTAGGTCTGGTTGGCGAATCCGGATGTGGCAAAACAACATTAGGAAGAAGTATTTTAAGATTAATTGAACCTACTTCAGGCGAATTGATTTATGAGAACAGAGATTTAATGAAATTGAGTTCCAATGAATTGCGAACTCTTAGAAAAGATATTCAAATCATTTTTCAGGATCCGTATTCTTCCTTAAACCCAAGATTAACCATTGGGCAATCCATTATGGAGCCAATGGAAGTTCATTCAGTTTTTAAAAATAATCAACAGAGAAAAGCACGTGTGCTGGAATTATTAGAACGGGTAAATTTAAAACCTGAGCTTTTCAACCGCTATCCACATGAATTTTCCGGCGGGCAACGGCAGCGAATTTCCATTGCCAGAGCATTAGCTTTGCAACCAAAATTTATCATTTGCGATGAATCTGTAAGTGCGCTTGACGTTTCTGTGCAGGCTCAGGTGTTAAATTTGCTGCGGGAGTTACAGAACGAATTTGATCTGACCTATATATTTATATCTCATGATCTTTCTGTGGTAAAACATATTTCAGACCGGATCATGGTCATGAATAAAGGAAAGATTGAAGAAATTGGCGACGCTGAAGAAGTTTATCATCATCCCAAATCAGAATATACCCGCAATTTAATACAGGCAATTCCTAAAGGCACGTTAATTCCTGTTTAAGCTTCTAAAATTCGTCTTAAGTAATTTATCTGACCGTTATGGTACGATAAATGCGAACATAAATGGAGTAAAAAATAACCGGTAGTTTGAGGATTTTCAAATACTAAAACGGGATAATCTTCCTGCAGCGAACTTTCTGAAACATTTTCCAAAACTTGAGAAATCATTTTCCGCGTTTCGGCGATCATCGAAATAAGTTGAGCTGCAGGCAAATTTTTAAGAGAAAATTCATCTTCCCGGTTTCTGATATAACTTGTTTTTCCCAAAACAGCACCGATATAAGTATTCAGATTACCAAGAAGATGCAAAGCTAAATTACCGGCAGAATTTGAAATTCCCGGAGCAACGGCCCAAAGAAATTTTTCGTCGAACGCACTAACTTCCTTTTCAAGAACTTGAAGTTGCACGTCAAAAAGTTTGCTGATATTAGCTAAAATCATGTTAAAAAAAATAAAATATAAATTATATAATGAGGCTTTAAAGCATGTTATCAAATTAATTAGCATGCATAATTTAACAAGGTAAGCCTTATCTTAGAAACAAATAATAAAAGAATGTCAAAAAATAAAAGCACAAACTTTGACCATGTTTTAACTAAACTCATTACAGATGTGTTTGAAAAAACAGGAAATAAGCCACTTAATTATAAGCAGGTAGCTGCTAAACTTAACTTACAGGATACAGAAACACGGGACATGATTTTGTCCATTTTAAAAGCCGAAACTAAAAGAGGAATTCTGAGCGAGCCCGAAAAAGGAAAATTCATTTTAAAAGAACTTAAAACTTACGTTACCGGAAAAGTAGATATGACCGCCGACGGTTCGGCGTTTATCGTTTCTGAAGATGAGTTTGAAAACGATATTTTTATCGCTCCACGCAAACTCCGAAACGCATTACATAAAGATATTGTTAAAGTTTATGTGTACGCCAAAAATAAAGGCGGACGTAAAAAAGAAGGCGAAGTAATAGAAATCCTGGAAAGGGCAAAAATGGAATACACCGGAATTATCAAAATTTCGGAGAAATACGCATTTTTTGTTCCCGACGACAGGAAAATGCTGCACGATATATTTATCCCTTTACAGGATATAAATGGCGGCAAAGACGGCGAAAAAGCCGTCGCAAGAATCATTGAATGGCCCGAAGGCGCAAAAAATCCAATCGGTAAAATTATTCATGTGCTTGGAAAGCAAGGTGAGAACAACACCGAAATGAATGCCATTCTTGCTGATTATGGTTTCCCTCTTTCCTTTCCGGAAGCTGTAGAAAAAGAAGCCAATTCAATTTCGGATACCATTTCTGCTGATGAAATTGCCAAACGTAAAGATTTTAGAAACACCTTAACTTTCACAATAGACCCTTTTGATGCAAAGGATTTTGATGATGCCATCTCCTATCAGGTGTTGCCGAACGGGAATTATGAGATCGGAATTCATATTGCGGATGTATCTCATTACGTAAAGCCCGATACCAAATTAGATGAAGAAGCATACGAACGGGGAACTTCTGTTTATCTGGTTGACCGTGTTATTCCTATGTTGCCGGAACGGCTTTCAAATGGTGTTTGTTCGCTTCGGCCAAACGAAGATAAACTATGCTTTGCTGCCGTTTTTGAACTGGATCAGGAAGCGAATGTTGTGACACAATGGTTTGGAAAAACGATTATCCATTCGGATAAGCGTTTTAGTTACGAGGATGCTCAGGAAATTCTGGAGAATAAAGAAGGTGAACACAGCGATGAGTTATTGAAATTAAATGAGCTTGCTTACATTCTACGTGAACGTAAATTTAAACATGGCGCCATCAGTTTTGAAACCAAGGAAGTAAAGTTTAATCTGGATGATAATGGCAAACCAATCGGCGTGTATGTGAAGGAAAGAAAAGACGCACATAAACTGATTGAAGATTATATGCTTTTAGCCAATCGCAAGGTTGCTGAATTTATCGCAAAAAAAGGAAAAGGGAAAAATAAATTAACTTTTGTTTACCGTTCTCACGATGCGCCAAACGAACAGACTTTGCAAACGTTCGCACAATTTGCATTAAAGTTTGGGTATAAGATCAATACCACTTCAGACAGAGAAGTTGCACGCTCTCTAAACCATTTAATGGAAGATGTGGAGGGTAAAAAAGAGCAGAATGTATTAACACATCTGGCAATCCGCTCTATGGCCAAGGCTGTTTATACTACTAAAAAACCCGGGCATTATGGTTTAGGGTTTGATTTCTATACGCATTTCACCTCGCCTATTCGCCGCTATCCTGATGTTATGGTTCACAGATTATTGGAGCATTATCTTGAAGATGGAAAGTCTGTTAGTGAAGAAATTTATGAGAAAAAGTCAGAGCATTCATCCCAGATGGAGAAAAAAGCGGCAGATGCGGAACGTGCTTCGGTAAAATACAAACAAGCCGAATATCTGGAAGGAAATGTGGGTGAAAAATATGCAGGCATTATTTCCGGTTTAACCGAATGGGGAATGTATGTTGAAATTATTGAGAACAAATGTGAAGGAATGGTTCGCTTACGCGATATAAACGATGACTTTTATGTTCTTGATGAAAAAAATTATTGCATTATTGGACAGCGGAAAAAGAAAAAATATCAGCTTGGCGACGAAGTGACCATCATGGTTAAAAAGGTTGATCTCGCCAAAAGGCAAATAGATTTCACACTGGTGCAAAACTAAAACGCAACTACAAATAAAAGAGCTTTAACAGCTCTTTTATTATTTACGCCTATTTTATGCCCGCTTAAATATTCGTAAATTCAAGTATAACTTCCTGTAACCATGAAAATATTAAAGTACATTTTAATTGGAATTGTTACGCTCGTAATTTTCGTTTTACTGGCAGGTTTAGTTTTAAAGAAAGATTACTCGGTGGAAAGGGAAATTACAGTCAACAGGCCCAAAAATGTAGTTTTCGATTATATTAAATATTTAAAAAATCAAAACAACTATAGTAAATGGGCCAATATAGATCCCAACATGACAAAAACTTATGAAGGTACCGATGCGACTGTAGGATTTGTTTCTGCCTGGGACAGCGACAACGACGATGTAGGGAAAGGCGAACAGGAAATTAAAAAAATCACCGAAGGTGATCGTGTGGATTATGAAATCAGATTTATCGAGCCGTTTGAGTCTAAGTCAAGCGCTTACATGATTACAGATTCTGTTGCATCAAATAAAACCAAGGTAAAATGGGGATTTAATGGCCACATGAATTATCCCACGAACTTAATGCTGATATTTATGGATTTTAATAAAATGATTGGTGATGATCTAGATACAGGCTTAAAAAATCTAAAATCGGAGTTAGAAGAATAAAAAATGAATGTGCGTGGAATAATAAAATATCTACCAAACTCTGATTTTTTGAAATGTTTCTATTCAAATAGTACCTTTACTATCGAATGCACTCAATAGACCAACTCCAAAAAATAATTAATCAGGCAATAGCCGAATCTACTTATCCCAAAAATCCGAAGGAATTATACGAGCCAATCTCCTATTTAATGGATCTTGGAGGTAAAAGACTCCGTCCGGCTTGTTTAATGATGGCTTGCAATCTGTTTACAGATGATGTAACGCCGGCAATTAAACCGGCGCTGGCCATAGAGGTTTTTCACAACTTTACGCTGATGCATGATGATATAATGGATCAGGCTCCCTTACGTCGCGGCAAATTAACCGTACATAATAAGTGGAATCAAAACGTAGCCATTCTCTCCGGGGACGTCATGCTTGTTGAGGCTTACAAACTGATGATGCAGGTTAAACCGGAAATTATTACGCCTATTCTGGAAATATTCAACAACACCGCGGTAGGCGTTTGCGAAGGACAGCAGATAGATATGAATTTTGAATCTATCCATGAGGTAAATCATCAGGATTATATCAATATGATTCGGCTGAAAACGGCCGTTTTATTAGGCGGTGCATTAAGAATTGGCGCTTTAATTGGCGGCGGTTCAGCGGAAAACGCACAGCATCTTAATAATTTCGGCGAAAATCTGGGAATTGCCTTCCAGCTTCATGATGATATTCTGGATGTTTATGGCGATCCGGAGAAATTTGGAAAACAGGTTGGCGGAGATATTATCGCCAATAAGAAAACCTTTATGCTCATCAGCGCCAAAGAGAATGCAAGCGGCGCCGATAAAATAAATCTGGATAAATGGATGAACGATACTCATCCGGATACGACAGAAAAAGTAACAGCCGTTACCGGAATTTACAACAAACTGGGCGTGAAGAAACTAGCTGAAAATGAGATGAGAAATTTCGCCGGGAAAGCGTTGCAATCCCTCAATATGGTTTCCGTAGATGAATCTAAGAAACAAATTTTGCAAAACTTCGCTCAGGAATTACTCATCCGCGAAAGCTAAAAGCACCTAAAAAAATACTGTAAATAAGAAAAGCCCGACTAAAAAATTAGCCGGGCTTTATCTGTATTTATGCAAAAAGATCTTATAATTCCTCTTTTGGAGCTAATTTATCTGTAGACTCTTCTTTAGCTGCAACTTTTTTAGAAGCAGTTTTAGTTGATGGCTCTGCATCACCATCTTTAACAGCTTTTTTAGCTACTATTTTTTTAGAAGGTGCTTTATCTTCAAGCTCAGCAACTTCTTTATCAGCAACCTGAAACTCTAAAGGAAGAACAGAAACATATGATTTATCATCACGTTTCTTTTTAAATACTACCGTACCGTCAACCAAAGCAAACAATGTATGATCTTTTCCAATACCAACATATTTATCCGGGTGGTGCTTGGTACCACGCTGACGAACGATGATGTTACCAGCTAATGCTGCTTGTCCACCAAAAATTTTAATACCTAAACGCTTGCTATGCGATTCGCGACCGTTTCTGGAACTACCGGCTCCTTTTTTATGTGCCATTCTTTATGTTTTTATGAACTTTATAAGTTCAGAGTTTTAATATTTTAAGCATCTGCCAAAGGCATCAGCTTCTGAATTTTATTATAATGAAATACCAGTGATCTCAATTTTTGTGAACTGCTGACGGTGACCGTTTTTCTTTTTGTAGCCTTTACGACGTTTCTTTTTGAAAACAATCACTTTATCTCCTTTTAAATGAGACACGATCTTAGCTGAAACTTTAGCACCTTTCAAAGCGTCTGTACCTACTTTGAATTTACCACCATCTTCTGCTAATAATACATTGTCAAATTCAATACTAGCGCCCTCATCTCCTTGTAAACGGTGTACAAAAAGGTGCTGGTCTTTTGCAACTTTGAATTGCTGTCCGGCTATATTTACTATTGCGTACATTATTAGAATAATTTATTTAAATACTTAATTTTTAATGAGGTGCAAATATAGAAATTAATTTCTTAAACAGAAACAATTCAGAAGCCTTTTATAAACATTAAAAAGCTGTTTAGAAAACCTTTCTTCAACACTTTTGGCAAATTCGCCCCGCTTTCTGTTTCAAATCCTCATTTCGCTGCCGCTCCATTCCGGGTTTTCCACGCCAATCGGGTTTATTACAAAAACTGCAGCACTCCTCTTTTACTTTCCTTTGTCCTGCGCATCATTAATCACGTTAGTAATTTCCTTAATTAACTGCCGTGCCGCATCGCCCAGTTTCTGATTATCGCGATAATCCGAATCAAAAAGAACGTGTTTAGATTTCCTATCGTAATTGTACTCTATGTAATAATGTACTGAATTACTTTTCTTGTCACGTTCGCCCGAATTATAAAATACCTCAGGAAAATCCCAGAAACCTTGTTCTGCCGCTTTGCGGTGCAAATACAAAAGCTCGTCTTTACTCAGCTTTACCTTGGTTTTTATCAACGAATCACGTTCGTTCAAATATTGATAATCTCCCGTTTTAGAATCGTATTGATTTACCAACTTATCTCCCAAACCATATTTCAATTTTATAGATTCAAACTCCGAGAACTTATATGGCGCATTTTTGATCATAATGCCATAATAATAGAAGCAATACAATAAAAACGGAGTAATGATACAGATTAGTAAGAATATTTTTTTTTGTCTGTCGGACATTTTCTTTTAAATAAAACGGTAATACTTTTAAACCTGGGTTTTCTTCAATTAAATTTCATCAACAACGTGTTCCAGATTATGAATGCGGGCCTCGTCTGCGCTTGCCAGTTCAACCGGCGGATTAAATTCACCTTCCCATTTAGCAATTACAACTGTTGCCAGGCAATTACCGATCACGTTTACAGATGTTCTAGCCATATCCATTAATTCATCTATTCCTAAAATGATAAAAATGGGCCAAACCGGTAAACCAAATGATGTTGCGGTACCCAATAAGATAACCAGAGACGCCCGCGGAACTCCGGCTACACCTTTACTGGTTAACATTAACGTAAATACCATAAAAATCTGCTGACCAATTGTTAATGGAATACCCGCTGCCTGCGCAACAAATATCGCGGCAAGCGATAAATAAAGCGTGGTTCCATCCAGGTTAAAGCTGTAACCTGTTGGCATAACAAAAGCAACAATCTTACGCGGAACACCAATGCGCTCCATCGCTTCCATCGCTCTTGGCAATGCTGCTTCAGAACTTGTGGTAGCAAAGGCAATTGAAACCGGTTCGGCAATAGCCTGTAAAAAACGCTTAATTGGAACACCAACTATTAAAGCAATCGGGAATAAAACTCCCAGAAGGAAAGCAATAAGGGCAACATATAAGGTCATTAATAGTTGAAGCAAATTCACCAAAATCCCTAATCCCATGTGCCCAACCGTATAGGCAATTGCAGCTCCAACACCAATTGGCGCAAAGTACATCACCACGTTGGTAAACTTAAACATCACTTCAGAAAGACTTTCTGTAAACTTCAACATCGGCTGGCGTTTATCTTCGCGAACCATTGCCAACGCAATACCGAAAATTATACTGAAGATAACAACTTGTAAAACCTGACCTTCGGCGATAGATTTTGCGATGTTTTCCGGAAAAATATGGAGGATAATATCTGTAAATGTTTGCGGCGGAACAACTGGTAATTCTTCATGAACCCCGGCCGGAAGCTTAATACCAACTCCTGCCTGAGATATATTTATGGCCAGCAAACCAATAAATAACGCGATGGTGGTTACTACTTCAAAATATAAAATTGATTTCCAACCCATACGGCCAACCTGTTTTAAGTCAGAATGACCGGCTATTCCATAAACCAGTGTTGCAAAAAGTAATGGAGCAACAATAGTTTTAATCATTTTAAGGAAAACCTTGCTCAACACCTGCAACTGCATTCCAATCTCCGGGAAATCATGACCGATTTCCGCACCAACAACCATCGAAATCAAAATCCACGATGTAAGTGATTTACGCTGAATTCCAAAAAGGAATAATACTAAAATGGTTAACCATCGGGCTACTATTAACGCAGTATCCGGAACCTGGACTAGATTATAAAAGTTAAGAAAAGTTAAAATAGCTGTAATAGAAATGGCAATCAGAACGACTAGCCCAATATTTTTAATCTTCATTTTGGTGGTTTAGTATCACAACAAAAGTAATTATTTAGATTTACCATGCAAATCAAGGCTAAAGGATGAAACCTGAGAAATTAACAACCATTAAAAAAGAGCTCTCCCAGAAAAGTGTACAGGAATTAACCGATTTGTGTTTGCGGCTGGCCAAGTACAAAAAGGACAACAAGGAACTGCTTAATTATCTATTATTTGATGCCGCCGAACCTTTGGAATACGCCGCGAATGTGAAGTCGTTTTTAGAGGAAGATTTTAAAACACTACAAAAACATTATTACTACAGCAGTAAATCAATACGAAAGATATTAAGACTGATGAATCGCTATACAAAGTATACCGCTTCAAAACAGGTAGAAATAGAAATGCTTTTATGGTTTTGCAATAGCTTTATAAAATATGCTGATTTAAGAACTTCGCACAAACCACTACAAGCTTTATTCATCAGGCAACTGGAAAAGATAAGATTAGTTCTGCCGAAATTACATGAAGATCTTCAGTTTGATTATCAGCGGGAATATGAAGAGTTATTAAATCTGGCAGATTCAAAAATCTCATGGATCAGTAAAAGAAACTACTCCTTAATTTAGATTGTAACAATTATTGTGAGCTTAACTCTAAAAAAAGAATAATTCGTTAATGGTAAGCAAGGAAGAAAATTTTAAAAATATTTTTCAAAAAAACTCCCGCAAGATATACCATTTATGCTATGGTTATACCGGAGACGAAGATTCTGCGAACGACCTGATGCAGGAAACGTTTATGAAGGTATGGCAGAATCTGGATAAATTCCGCAATCAGGCTTTAATCTCAACCTGGATTTACCGTATTGCTGTAAATACCTGTTTATCTTTTCTACGCGTTGAAAAACGCCAGGCAAAAGACGAGCTAACCGATTCAATTATAGAAAACAAAGAAGAAGAAATATCTGACAAAAATGAGCAGGTTGCATCATTGTATAAGTGTATTTCGCAATTAGAAGAAAACGAGCGGATATTAATAACCATGGTTCTTGATGAAGTTCCATACCAGGAAATTGCCCAGATCTCCGGAATTTCTGACGGAAATTTAAGAGTAAAAATTCATCGTATTAAACATAAACTCACTGAACTTTATAACCGGAATGAAAGATTTTGAAGCACTGAAAAACATCTGGCACTCCCAGGTTGAGCTGCCGAAAGTCAGTCACTCTGATGTGCTAAAGCGTGTAAGAAAAACCAAAAACGGCCTCGCCAACAAATTGCTTGTTGAAGTAATTGGGATGGGCGCTGCTGTTGCCGTAATTATTTTTGTGTGGTTAACCAGTCCGTTTAAAATGTGGACTACACACTTGGGGATGCTCATTATTATTTTCTGTACACTTTATTATTTGTACATACAAATTAGAGATTACAACGCCATTAAAGATGAATCGCTGCTGTTAAATAAACCAGAGGAATATATTGACTATTTAAAGCGCTTTAAACATCACAGACACGTTTTAAATACCCGCAACTATTTGGTTTATACTGTAATATTGAGCCTGGGATTTGCATTTTATTTCGTAGAAATAGCTTTTCTAGCATCTTTTGCAATCACAATTCTGGCAATCTTACTTACAGTTGGCTGGATATTATTCTGCTATTTCTTTTTGATGAAAAGATACATGCGGAAAGAAGAAAGCAAATTGGCCGAAATGATAGAAAATCTGGAAAGACTGCAAAAGCAGTTTGAAGATTCTGAGGCTGAAGAATAATTATTTTTTCTTCTCTTCAGATTTCACTTCATCTACAGTAAAGCTGTTATTCCTTAAACCGTATTTCAATATTTTCTTTTCAGGAGCTGTTTTATCATTCAGATCTTCATTTTCAACCGGAAATTCACGCATTAATTGATCATCCTGAACATATAAGGAATCATTTCCTTTGTACCCCTTTTTTGTTCGGCTGCTTAGATTCGGAAAATTTAATTCCTGTGCGGAACCGCTGCTGTTAAACTCGTACACATACATATTTAAGTAAGAGCCTTCTCCTTCCCCTTTGGCCTGGATATATAATTCCGGGTTCCCGTCCGCATCCATATCCATGTTCCATACGTCCACAATTTTACCATCCAGCTCACTGGAAATAGATTTATATTTTAGATGAGTAGAATCAGATCTTAAAATCAAAAAAGCACCTGTTGAAGTCGAGCCACGCCCCCAGCTAACAACGTCTAAAGTTAATCCGGGCTTCACCTCAATAGCTTTGTGATATCGAAATGGTTCAGGTAATTTAACGACAGCTTTTGGTGTAGCCTGAGCTGGTTTTTCATCCTGATTGCATGCGATAATTGAAGAGCCAAAAAGAAAAATTATAGCTCCAATTTTAAATTTATTCATCATTAAAATTCTAATTAAATAATAAGCGAGCGGGAATCTCTGCCTTCTCTTTGCCCGGTTCTCCCATAAATACTTTTAAACCCGACTGTCCGCCTAACTGAAAATAGGAAACTTGTATTTTATGAAAGCCTTTCAGAAGATTTATTGCTCCTGAAGTTTCAAAACCAGTATGACGACCGTCATTATTAACAATAGTTTGCCCGTCAATTTTCAAAACCGATCCGTCATCAGATGAAGTGCTAAAAACCACTACGCCGTCGTTTTCTACTAACAAATAGCCATTAAAAACTGCTCCGTACATTCTCGCCTTATTCTTAATGTTGGATAACCCAATTATAGGTGTTATTCCATTTGATTCGGATAAGGCTGTATCAATTTGCAGAGCCGAATTAAAAACACCCGGAACATAATTATAAAGCAGGCCTGATTTAGCAGGACTTTCGGGTTGAGGCGCCAAAGGCAGAATATTACTTAAAATGGTGGTCGTAACTGCACTCGTTTTTCCGGTTGGCGTCATCACCATAGTTTTAATAATTCGCTGATCGTCTGATGGCACTTTTATATTTATTGGTTTCTCATATAAATAATCAGAAGCCCGCGGATTGTAACCATCCAAAGTGTAATAAATTTTAGCTCCTTTTACCGACGGTTTTAATTCCAGATTAAACTCAGAACCAATTAAAGTTGTGTCTTTAGCGCCAATTGCGGTCGGCACTCTAAAAAGCATATCCGTTTTGTCAATCCGGGCCAAATGCTTTGCAACCCGTTCTTCACTAAAATTTTTATAATCCTTCCGCTCAGGCATGCTCCATGCAATTTCAGACAAAGCAAGCATTCTTGGCAAAATCATGTACTCCACTTTTTTACCTGAATTCATGTATTCTGTCCACACATTTGCCTGTACACCAATAATATATTTTTGATATTTAAGCGCCAGATCTTCCGGAGTGGGATTGTAGCTGTACACTTTTTCTAAAGTTGACAGGCCATGAATGGTTAAAGGCTCCTGAGTTCCGTTTCCCTGATAATGATCAAAATACAGGTGCGAATCCGGCGTCATTATTACATTATGGTTTTGCTTTGCAGCGGCAATACCTCCAACCGTACCACGCCAGCTCATCACAGTTGCGTTTGGTGCAAGTCCGCCTTCCAAAATTTCATCCCAGCCAATAATCTGACGGCCTTTTGAGTTCAGAAACTTTTCAATGCGCTCTATAAAATAGCTTTGCAGCTGATGCTCATCTTTTAAATGATTATCGCGAATGCGCTTCTGACAAAATTCACATTTTTCCCATTCTGTTTTGGGAGCTTCATCGCCACCAATATGAATGTAAGTTCCCGGAAATAAAGCAAGAACTTCTGTAAGCACGTTTTCAAGAAAGTCAAAAGTTTGATCTTTACCTGCACAATAAATTTCCGGAAAAATTCCCCATTTAGTTGCAACTTGATACGGCCCGGGATTTGGACCGCAACCCAGTTCAGGATAGGCTGCTAATGCAGCCAGTGAATGACCCGGCATTTCTATTTCAGGAATTATGGTAATAAATTTAGATTCGGCGTAAGCCACCACCTCTTTCACTTCGTCCTGCGTGTAAAATCCACCATATGGTTTTTGGTCAAATCGCTGCGGAAACCGGTCGTGAAAATGTCCAATTATAGTTTCATCGCGATAAGCGCCAACCTGAGTCAATTTAGGATATTTTTTGATCTCAATTCTCCAGCCCTGGTCATCCGTTAAATGCCAATGAAATGTGTTCAACTTATATTCGGCCAGTAAATCGATATATTCTTTAATAAATGATACCGGAAACATGTGTCTGGAAACATCCAGATGCATTCCGCGATAGCGATATCTGGGTTCATCATCTATTTTAACACAGGCAATTTTTGGCGCCGCCTCTGTATGCGTGGCCAGTAGTTGCAACAAGGTTTGCAAACCGTAAAATAAGCCGGCTCCTTTGCCGGATACATTTATTTGAGTAGGATCTATTGTTAAGGAATAACCTTCGGGATTTGGACCAACATATTCTGCTGACGAAAAGCGGATAATTCCCTTTGGGGCTTTCACAAAGTTTTTGGCTACCGGAAGATCCAGAAAGTGAACATTTTTTAAAAAGTTCTGAAAAACCCGTGCTATTTTTTCATCCTCGGGGTTCTCAAATTGTATTGCATATTCATTGCTAAATACAAATTCTCCGCTTTGTGGACTAATATTTTTTGGAACAGGAATTATTCCCATGTTGGGATCAGTTGTTTGTGACATAGAATAAAAGGTAGTTACTAAGAGAACAAAAAACGCAAGCAGAAATTTTCTCATAAACGCATAGATCATTTGTTCCAAAGCTATAAAATTATTTTTTTGATGATTCAGATATCGAATTCTATCTGAACAATATGGCTACTTTTTTGCCGGATATATTTTCCAGCATGGGTTTAAAAATCAATTCGGCATTCTCTTTGGTCTTTCCCAAAATATTCTGATCCCGGGCGTTTTGCAGAATTTTTCGTTCTGCCAGTTTGTAAATTCCTTCAACCATATCTTTAGAATCGCTGGGGAAAATCACACCGGAAACATCATACACTTTAGACCGCTGATGATCTAGTTTAGCATAGCAAATTTCTGGCAAAGGCAAGTAAACGGTAACAGAATCTTCGTTATTACTGATAATATCAGATTTTTTGATTTTTGTAAGATCAATGCAACCGGTAACTTCTCCCGCCGCAACAAACAGAATTCGTTTATCCGGCAAAATCATTCTTAATTCTTTTTTCTCCAGAACATCTTTCATTGAGTATTTCACCAATTCAAGTTTTCCCATATTGCTAATTTTTTCAACCATTACATCCTCATTCAATTCAGTTCTGGTTAAAGCAAACTGATTTTTTAAGTAGAAAAATATAAAGACCAAAAAAATAATGGTGATTGAAGTGATTGTAAGAATAATTGCGGTTCTGGTTCTTAAAGTTATTGGAGCCATACCGTTAAGGTACAAAAAAGATGCCCCCAATTTTTTGGAGGCATTTTTTGCTTTTGATTTTTTTAGCTGAGCAGCTTTAGCTTCAAACGTTAAAGTTTTTTGTTTGGCTTTACCTCACAAAACTATTCTTTTGTTCTGTTCACGTTTATTAGCTAACAGGTAATTCTAAAATTCTCTGCAATTAAGCTGTTGCTGAATTATCCAAAATCCTTTGTTCGCGGGCAGCCAGATAACGCTCGGCTTCCAAAGCTGCTATACAGCCCGTTCCGGCAGCAGTTACTGCTTGTCGCCATAATTTATCCTGTGCATCGCCGCAGGCAAAAACGCCTTCAATATTGGTTTTAGAACTATCCGGTTTTGTAATTAAATATCCGACGTCGTCCATATCCAGCCAGCCTTTAAATATTTCTGTATTGGGATTATGACCAATTGCAACAAAAAATCCGGTTACATCAATAATTTTTTCTTCGCCGCTCTTGTTATTCTTTACTCTGATTCCTGTAACACCTTTTCCGTCTCCTAAAATTTCCTGAGTTTCTGAGTGATAGTGAATAATAATGTTTGGCGTGCTCAAAACACGGTGCTGCATGGCTTTAGACGCTCTAAATTCATCGCGACGAACCAGCATGTGTACAGTTTTACAAAGTTTAGCTAAATAGGTAGCTTCTTCTGCAGCCGTATCTCCGGCACCCACAATGGCTACATCCTGATTTTTGAAGAAAAATCCGTCGCAAACGGCACATGCCGAAACACCAAAGCCATTGTATTTTTGCTCGCTTTCCAGGCCAAGCCATTTTGCCGTGGCCCCGGTAGCAATAATTACCGTGTCTGCTGTAACCGTTTTATCTTCATCTATTACCACCTTGTGCGGCTGGCTTGAGAAATCTACGCTTGTAGCATAACCAAACCTTATTTCGGTACCAAAACGTTCTGCTTGCTTACGAAAATCTTCCATCATTTCAGGGCCCATAATTCCATCAGGATAACCCGGGAAATTATCGACGTCCGTAGTTTGTGTAAGCTGTCCGCCGGGAACAATTCCGGTGTACATAACCGGTTTTAAATCGGCACGTGCAGCATAAATTGCGGCAGTATACCCAGCCGGACCAGATCCTATTATCAGGCAATGAACGTGTTCAGTTTCTTGTGTCATATCTTAATTTTGGAAAGCAAATTTAGCTTTTTCAAGCTTGACAGGCAATATGTTTTTGTCAAAGGAGTCTATAATAAACCCCGCTTCATCAGGTTTGCATAATCCCGACATTAAATTTTTTCTCTATCGGCGATTGATTGGCCGCTTCAATTCCCATAGAAATTACTTTACGGGTTTCAAGGGGGTCAATAATCCCATCAACCCATAAACGCGACGCCGCATAATATGGAGTTGTTTGCCGGGTATATCTGTCGGTAATCTCTTTCAGCAATTCATCTTCACGCTCCTGAGTTATTTCTTCACCTTTTGATTTAAGTGAAGATTCTTCTATCTGCAACAACACTTTTGCGGCCTGAGAACCACCCATAACAGCAATTTTTGCAGACGGCCATGCGTAAATTAAACGGGGATCATAAGCTTTTCCGCACATGGCATAATTACCGGCACCGTATGAATTCCCAATCACGATAGTAAATTTTGGAACTACAGAATTTGCAACGGCATTAACCATTTTTGCTCCGTCTTTAATTATTCCACCCTGCTCAGACCGGCTGCCTACCATAAATCCGGTTACATCC
>JBDTLL010000026.1:0-15186 GCA_039934815.1 Daejeonella sp.
TTGTATTTAATATAATCACGCTCCGCGGAATCTTTATATTCCTGGAAATTAGTAAACTGATCGTAATTTACTTTTGTAGAAGATTCTCCATTTTCTGCGGCAACCGGATTAACCGGAGCAGCGGGGTTTGCAAAATTCCGCACATCCGCATCTGTAATCACTTTTTCGCTTAAAATGATCAAACGCTCAATCATGTTTCTAAGCTCACGAATGTTACCGGTCCATGGC
Organism: Daejeonella sp.; assembly: GCA_039934815.1. Classification (GTDB taxonomy): domain Bacteria; phylum Bacteroidota; class Bacteroidia; order Sphingobacteriales; family Sphingobacteriaceae; genus Daejeonella. Next base: position 229 of record JBDTLL010000026.1, read on the forward strand.
ATTGCTTTTAAAGCTTCCATTGCCGGCTCGCTTATTTTTTTAACCGGAATGCCGTAATCTCCACAAATCTCATTACAGAAACTCTGGGCAATTAGTGGAATATCGTCTTTTCTCTCCGTTAAATGCGGCACATGAATCAGAATTACGCTTAAGCGATGGTATAAGTCCATACGGAAATTACCTTCTTCAATCTCTTTCTGAAGATCTTTATTGGTCGCCGCAATTACACGTACATCAACATCAATTTCTTTATCGCCACCCACGCGGGTAACTTTATTTTCTTGTAGAGCACGTAAAACTTTTGCCTGAGCAGAAAGACTCATGTCGCCAATTTCATCCAGAAATAAAGTACCACCGTTGGCAAGTTCAAATTTACCTAAACGTTGCTTTACAGCAGATGTAAAAGATCCTTTCTCGTGACCAAAAAGTTCACTTTCTATCAATTCTGAAGGAATTGCCGCACAATTGACTTCAATTAGTGGCGCATTGTATCGGCTTGATTTCTCATGAAGCCATCGGGCAACCAACTCTTTTCCACTTCCGTTGGCACCGGTAACTAATACGCGGGCATCGGTTGGAGCAACACGTTCGATTGTATCTTTAATTCGGGAAATTGCCGGTGACTCACCCAGCATCTCGCGAGTTTTGCTAACTTTTCTTTTTAAAACCTTGGTTTCCGTAACCAAATTTCCACGCTCTAAAGCGTTTCTTACCGTTATTAAAAGACGGTTTAAATCTGGTGGTTTAGAAATAAAATCAAAGGCGCCTTTTTTACTGGCTTCAACAGCAGTTTCAACTGTTCCGTGACCGGAGATCATGATAAATGGTAAATCCGGATGAATAGTCAAGCCCTCAGTAAGAACTTCCATACCATCCATCTTATTCATTTTGATATCGCAAAGAACAAGATCATACCCATTTTTTTTGATGAGTTCCAGACCGTCAACACCGTTGTCGATATCATCTACCTGATAATCTTCGTACTCCAGAATTTCCCGTAAGGTGTTTCTGATCGCACGTTCGTCATCAATTATTAAAACTTTTGCCATATACCAATTTCTCTGCGTTCTGAATAGAAAGATATTCAGAATTTTTTTTTGCGAATATAATGATTGTTTAAATATAACCTATTTCAAATACGGAGGAAGAATAAAAAAGCAAGCCTGTAAGCCGGGTTCTGTTTCCCGCTGAAGCGGAATTCTATCATTTATCTGGTCTTGCCATTGCTGACACGATCTAACGACCTACCCGCTAACATCGGACGAGCAGCCCTACGTGCGTTAGCCTATTTGGTCTTTCAACTTCTGGGGTTTACCGCAATATATGTCGCCATATACTGCCGTGAGCTCTTACCTCACATTTTCACCTTTTCCACTTTGTAAACAAAATGGTAGTTTATTTTCTGTGGCACTTTCCGTCTCCGGCTAAACCGGATCCTTCCCGTTAGGAAGCAGAATGCTCTGTGTTGCCCGGACTTTCCTCTCTTCATTGGAATGAAAAGCGATAGAACGGCTTGCGCTGTAAAGTTAGTAAAATTAAGATGCGCTGTTTTTATTTACAGTTTTTTAAATCAGTATTTGCATCAGAAGTATCATAAAAGCCGTTTTTATTTCCGAATGAATTTGAAACGTAAACAATTATCTGAGCAATATCAATATCAGAAAGCTCTTGTTTTGCAGGCATTTGTTCCTGATATTCTTTTCCCGAAACTATAATTTTAGCATTCATGCCGTATTTAATAATGCAGGCAAGTTTGTTTCTGTTGCTGGTAATAAATTTTGTATCTGTTAAAGGAGGATACAAACCTTTTAATCCGCTGCCGTCTTTACTATGGCAATTCTGACAATTCGTTTCGTACAATCCTTTGCCGTTTACAAAATACCGCTGATAATTAATTTCCTGTTCGTTTTGGCAGGATTGCATAACAACTAAAGCTGCCGAAATGAAAAATGAAAATAACAAAAGTCTATTTCTCATCTGCCTGACTTTCCTTCAAAAGTATTTTCATATCTGCAACCATATGTTCTACCTGATCTTCTTTGGTGCCGTCATAAGCGCCACGCATGTGCTTGTCCTTATCAACTAAAATGAACCAGCCCTGATGAACCAAACCCTGAGGTTCTTTATCATCCGCGTAAGCGGCGACCAAATAATTTTTAGCCGAGACATTATAAATTGAATCTGCAGAGCCATGCACAAACTCCCATTGATCTCCTTCTACACCAAGCTTAGTGGCGTATTTCTTCAATTTTGAGGGGATGTCATACTTACTGTCTATACTGTGAGAAAGAAATTTTACTTCCGGATTTCCTTTAAACTGCTCGTAAACGCCTAATAAATTGCGATGCATAGTTGGGCAAATGGTATTGCAACTGGTAAAAAAGAAATCGGCAATATAAATTTTGCCATCAAAATCTTTTTCCGTTACCGGGATGCTATCCTGATTCAGATAAGAAAAAGGCTCTATGGTTTGATAAATAGTATCTGTAACTGTTTTTCCATCAACAACTTTTTCAACAGGTTCGCGGTTTCCAAGAATAGGCAGACTGTGTTGCTCTTTAGTATTGCAGGCCGAAAAAAGCAGAATGATTATAAAAAATGATAATAATATTCTCATTCCGCTAAATTATCAAATTTAAAAGGAGGATTTCTAAATCCTTTATTTTTGATCTGATTTTTTGGGAAATAAAAAAGGATCAACAAAAAGTTGATCCTTAGTAAATATTATTAAAAATCATTAAACCTGAAGATCTTCCATAATGGAATCTATTTTCTTTTCAAGCTGATTACCTGTTTCCTTAAACGCACGTTTATCCGGCAAATCAGTTTTTACACTACAGTAAAATTTAATTTTAGGTTCTGTTCCGGAGGGACGTGCAGAAATAATACTTCCATCTTCAGTAATAAACTGCAACACATCAGAAACGGGGTAATTCAGTTCACGGGTATGACCAGAAAGAAGATCTGTTTCTGTACCTTTTTCATAATCTTTTAAACAAACAACTTTTGATCCGTCCAGCGTAACCGGTGGATTGGTTCTGAACCGTTCCATCATTGCTTTGATCTCTTCTGCTCCGGATTTTCCTTTTTTAGTAATTGAAACCAACTTTTCTTTGTAGTAACCATACTCATGATACATTTGAATCATGGCTTCGTACAAACTGCTTCCATTATCTTTATAGTAAGCTGTCATTTCTGAAATAAAGGCACTGGCAACCACGGCATCTTTATCTCTAACAAGATCACCAACCAGATACCCATAACTTTCCTCTCCACCGGCAATAAAGGTTTTTTCGCCCTGCAGTTTGGTCATGATGGCGCCAATCCATTTAAATCCTGTTAAGGTATTATAACAGGTCACATTTTTAGAAGCCGCTATTTCATCAATCAGATTTGTGGTAACAATAGTCGAAACAATATATTCGTTGCCCGTTAATTTCCCGTTTTTCTCCCATGCAGAAAGCATGTAATTGATCAGTAAACTTCCGGTTTGATTTCCGTTAAGAAGAATAAACTCTCCTTCATCATTTTTAATTGCAATTCCAACACGGTCGGCATCCGGGTCTGTTGCCAAAACCAGATCAGCATCAATTTCTTTTGCTTTTTTAAGCGCAAGTGTCAATGCTTCTTTTTCCTCTGGATTTGGATAAACAACAGTTGGGAAATTTCCGTCAGGTTTAATTTGTTCCTCTACCAGATTTACGTTAGTGAAACCAAATTTCTCTAAAGCTTTTGGCACTAATGTAATTCCGGTTCCGTGAATAGGCGAGTAAACAATTTTCAGATCATGCTGATTTTTAATCGCATCCTGCGAAACAGATAATTTTAAAATATCATCCAGATACTGCTGATCCAATTCTTCGCCTAATTTTTTAATATTGCTTTCGTCAAATTGAAAATTTACGTCATCAATACTTTTGATTTTAGCAACTTCGTCCATAACCATTCCATCGTCCGGCGAAGTAAATTGTCCGCCATCTGCACCGTAAGCTTTATAACCGTTGTATTCTTTTGGATTATGAGATGCTGTAATCATCACTCCGCTTTTACAACCCAATTTGCGAATGGCATAAGAAAGTAATGGTGTAGGGCGCAATTCGTTAAAGAAATAAACTTCTATTCCGTTTGCAGAAAAAACTTCCGCCGTAGTGCGGGCAAAAAAGTTTGATTTATTCCGGCTATCGTGGGCAATGGCTACACTAATTTTCTCTCCGGGATATTTGTTTTTAAGATAGTTTGCTAAACCCTGCGTGGCAGAGCCAATGGTATATTTGTTAATACGGTTTGAACCGGCACCCATTATTCCTCTAAGTCCACCAGTTCCAAACTCCAGATCGCGATAGAAAGAATCAGTTAATTCTGAAATTTCCTGATTGTCCATCATTTTTTGGATGGAATTTTTTGTCTCCTGATCATAATTTCCATTAAGCCAGGTATTTATTTTCTGATGTACTGCTGGATCTAGTTCGTGCATAACAAATATTTTAGCGGTTTTTAATTGGTATTAACAAGATAATTAATCTAAAGCAAATTTGAGGAAACTTAGTTTTTTGAATTTTGAAAAACGAAAGAAACCATGCAGAATATAATTTGCTTTTAACTAATTTTGGCGTTTTAATAAGCAGATTAGTGCTTTATTATTCGCCTAAAAGGCGCAAGTATAAATATCCTTCACTGCAATTTAAAATCAGAATTAAAATTGAAAAATAATACTTCGGCAATAAGGGTTGCCAGGGTATTTGAGAAACACATAAAAATCGAAATAGTTAAATGAAAATATTAAAGTTTGGTGGAACTTCTGTTGGCAGTCCGGAAAGAATCAAAGGGTTACTTAATATTATTAATTCCAATGAGCCGGAACTAGTTGTTCTTTCGGCGGTTTCAGGCACAACTAATTCGCTTGTAGATATTTCGCAAGCTTTTCTTAATAATGATAAGGATAAAGCTGCTGCGCTAATCTCAGACCTGCATCAATTTTATAAAAAGTTTATTGCAGAGCTATTTAGCACAGAAAAAGGATTGGAACAAGCAGATAATTTGATCAATTATCATTTTAACCTGATCTCCTCTTTTGCTAACGAGCTGTTTACTTTAGTTGAAGAAAAAATTATTCTTGCTCAGGGCGAATTAATTTCCACAACGCTTTACCATTTATATTTGAATGAGTTAGGCGTAAAGTCCAAATTGTTATCAGCTCTTGATTTTATGAAAATTGATGAGGATAACGAACCGGATATTCCTTTTATATCCGAACATTTGAGACCCATTTTGGACGAGAATAAGGATACAAATTTATTTATTACTCAAGGGTTTATCTGCCGCAATGCTTTTGGCGAAATAGATAATTTGCGTCGTGGCGGAAGTGATTATACCGCCTCATTAATTGGAGCAGCCATCACGGCAGAAGAAGTTCAGATATGGACTGATATTGACGGAATGCATAATAATGATCCGAGAATTGTTAAGGGAACTAAGCCAATTGCTTATTTATCTTTTGATGAAGCGGCTGAGCTGGCCTATTTTGGAGCTAAGATTTTGCATCCGCAAAGCGTTTTTCCGGCCCAGCGTTATAAAATTCCGGTTCGTTTATTAAATACAATGGATCCGTTAGCTGCCGGAACTTTAATCGGTAATGAAAGCGAAAAAGGCAAGATAAAATCTATTGCCGCAAAAGACGGAATTACAGCTATCAAAATTCATTCGAGCAGAATGTTGCTTGCTTATGGTTTTCTGCGGCGGGTTTTTGAAGTTTTTGAACGTTACAAAACGCCAATTGACATGATTACCACTTCTGAGGTAGCAGTTTCTGTAACTATAGATGATACCCGAAATCTGGAAGATATTTTAAAAGAATTAAACGGATTCGGAACCGTGGAGGTAGATTTTGACCAAACGATAGTTTGTGTGGTTGGAGATTTTGGAGCCGCAACACATGGATTTGCCTCCCGGGTTTTTGAAGCTTTAAAACATGTTCCAATCCGGATGATTTCTTATGGAGGAAGCAGTTATAACATTTCTTTGCTTCTTAAAACCAGCGATAAAACAGAGGCTTTGCGATCTCTTCACAATCGTTTATTTGAATAATTTCCTTTTTACATCTCCCGTAAGGGATTTATTAAAACGTATATGACTTTTGATTCTAAAAGGGTTGCTGAATTTGAAACAATAGAAACTCCTTTCTATTATTATGATTTAGAACTTTTAAACGAAACACTCCAAAAATGTATTTCGGCAAGTAATAAATATGGTTTTCATGTTCATTACGCAATGAAAGCTAATTTTAATGATAAGATTCTCCAGGCAGTTAAACAGGCAGGTTTTGGTGCCGACTGCGTAAGCGGAAACGAAGTTTTGAAAGCCATTAAAACGGGTTTTAGTCCTTCGAAAATCGTTTTTGCCGGAGTAGGCAAATCAGACCGGGAAATTAATGAAGCTCTGGATCAGGATATTTTTTGTTTCAACGTAGAATCTATTCAGGAATTAGAAATAATTAATGAACTGGCAGCTAAAAAGAATAAGAAAGCCAGTATTGCTTTGCGGATAAATCCGAATGTGGATGCGTTGACTCATCAATATATTACCACCGGTTTAGAGGAAAATAAATTTGGTATTAATCAATGGGAGTTAAATGATTGCGCAGAGGTTTTAAAACGATGCGATAATTTAGAATTTATTGGAATACATTTTCATATTGGTTCTCAAATTACCGATATGGATGTTTTTAAGAGCCTTTGCGTAAAGGTGAATGAAATTCATCAATGGTTTGAAGAAAGAGGTTTTTTGCTAAAAATTTTAAATGTTGGTGGTGGTTTGGGTGTAGATTATCATAATCCGGATGAAAATCAATTTGTAGATTTTGAAAGTTATTTTAAAATTTTCGATCAGTTTTTAGAAAGACGGACAGGGCAGGAGATTCACTTTGAATTGGGTCGTGCCCTGGTTGCTCAAAGTGGCACATTAGTTAGCAGAATACTGTATGTTAAAAATGGATTGAAGAAGAATTTTTTAATTCTGGATGCCGGAATGACTGAATTAATGCGACCGGCTCTGTATCAGGCTTATCATAAGATTGAAAATATTTCAGCTCATAATCATTCAAATGAAGTTATTAAATATGATGTAGTTGGCCCTATATGCGAAAGTACAGACTGCTTTGGAAAAGAAGTTGAACTTCCTGAGTCCGTTCGTGGTAATTTAATTGCAATTAGAACGGCTGGCGCATATGGTGAAGTAATGGCTTCGAAATACAATTTGCGAGAGCATGTAAAATGTGTTTATTCATCATAAAAATAAACTTATAAAAAAAGCGATCAGAATTCTGATCGCTTTTTTTATGCTTTACTGATTTTTACCAACCCGGAGAGAAAGTTAAACCAAATACACCACCTGAAACATCTTTACGCTGAAAAGGGAATGCATAATATGGTTCTAAAACGAAGTATCCAAAAACGTTAACACGTAATGATAATCCGGCACTCATTGCAGGAACGCGTTCATAAACCTGCTCTCCATTTACATTTACAAGACGTGGTTCTGAACGAAATGCAACTTTTGCATCTTTATAGTAAGCCAGACCTATATCAAAGAAAGCATTCAGATCAGAGAATAAAAATTTAGAAGGAATTACAGTTAATTTTTTAGGTCCTGTAAAAGGCAATCTTAACTCAAAATTAGCTACCGCGATACGTGTTCCAACTAACTGATTAATATCAAAGCCTCCTGTTGTAGCAGTTCCATTTTTATAAAATGAATTCGCTTCATAACCTCTTATTAAATAATTATATCCAACATATAAAGGATACAATCTATTTTCATCTCTTCCAAAACGGGAATAACTGTATAATCTTGCAGCAAAAGTTACTGGTTTTACTCTCATATACTCTCTGAAATCTGCAGTTAAAGCTCCTAAATTATAATCGCCTACATACCGATCAATTCCCAAACGGTATCTAAAACCGCTTAATGGAGAAGTAAGTCCGAAAGTTGAATTATCACCTACAAAAGCAGCATTTAAAGGAAACGTAGAAAAGGAATTAAAGCTATTTCCATAATCAGCAGTTGCTTCTTGTTTCGAGACTTTTTCGCGGTTACTGCCTATCGGGAAACCAATTGCTCCAGAATTTGGATCAAATGAATAATAATTATTGTATCTGTCTATTCTGTAACTATAGTACGTAAATCCGGCGCCAGCTTCAAATCTGTGAATTCTGGAGAATGGGTAAGAAGCAAATAGCTGAACCTGATCTTCAAATGTTCTGATGATATCATAACGCTCGTTGTATGCCAACTGGCCGCTTCCAATATCTTCGACTTTGGGATTAACGAAGCCTGTAACATATGGAATATGTGAAGCTGATAAACCCCAGTTGATTCGGGTATCCTGATTTATGTATGCAACCTGGCCACCAAAATCGTAAATTTCACCGTTGATTGATGCGGCTGCAAATATTTGATTTCTGCCCAAAATGTCACTAAATACTCCCTGAACTCCGCTCGATAATCCCGCTCCAAATCTGCCCACAGAAGCACCTGCTCCGGTACTGGATAAGTAATCCAGTTTAAACTGAGGTTTATAAGGAATGGTTTTGATCGAATCCATTTTAATGGTTTCAAAACGCTCAAAATTGTCAAGGTTTGCGTTAACTAAATCAACGCCACTTGATTTAGCCGGAGGAAGCATTGCTGCGTCAAAATTAACCGCTTTTGGATCAACAGGCTTTGGTTCAAATTCACTAGCCTTTGCATTGTAAATTGCATATTTCTGAGCCCGGTAATAAGAATAAACAACATCGTCGTTCCGCGAAACACTTAACGCGGGACTGAAATCTGTTATACCACTAATTCCTGTAAAATAATCTGTAAGCTGATTTAGAGCACCGGTTTGTAAATTATAGCGGTACATGTTTCTAAATCCATCGCGGTTAGACAAAAAGTATATTTCTTCGTTATTTGCAGAAAACTGAGGATTCAAATTGTTTGCGCCGTCAAAAACCGGAATGTTGTTGATAGTTTTAGTTTCAAGATTATAAACCGCCAGATTGAAAGTAATATCTACGCCAACAGAAGCTTTATCTAATGTAGTCCGGTCACTGCTGAAAACTAATTTTTTGCCATCGTTAGAAAAGTTTGGATAGTAATCAGAATATTTATCATCGGTTAGCTGCGTTAAATTTTTGCTTCTCAAATTATAAATATATAAATCACTTTGGCCTTCTTTCATTCCGGAAAAGGCAATATCATCTCCGTTTGGCGACCAGCTCAAATTACCAAATTCTTCAACTTTAGGTATAGAAATCGTATTTATTGTCCGCCCGTTATCGGCGTTTACAATGATCATTTTATTTCTGCCTTCGCTAAAAACACTAAACGCAAACTGTTTAGAATCCGGCGACCAGGCACCTGCAGATTCGATAAAATTAAATTCATCTATATGCGAATTTTTGGCTTTACTCGTAAGTTTCCTGACAATTTTACCCGTTTTTGCATCCGCCAGAAACAAATCTATACTAAGAAGGTCCTTTTCAGAAAGAAAAGCAATGTATTTTCCGTCGGGCGAAATAGAAGGAGCAACGTTGTAATTTTCACCTCCATTATTGCTGTCAATTGTTCGTTTACCTACCGGGATTTGTGAAGTATCTTTTAGATAAGGTTTGTATGTGTTTTCAATACTTGTCTTCCATAAATTGGATAATGTTTTTTCATCAAATCCAAACGTACGCCTGATGGCCATTTCATAGCCGTATTTTGCCGTTTCTTTAAAAAATGGAACAATTACCGTGTCTCCATAAGTAGAACCAATGTACGACCAAAAAGCCTGTCCGTAGCGGTAAGGAAAATATTTGTTGCTTGTTGTAAGTTGTTTCAGGGTTGGAATATCTTTATTTAAATATGCATCACGCATCCACATAGAAGTGTAAGCATCGGTTTTACCAACAGATAAATATTCTGCCATACCTTCCACCATCCATAAAGGCAAATTTCCAATATTTTCCAGATTTGTAGAATCGCCTTCTATTAACGAATGATATTGAAATGCGTGTACCAACTCATGACCCAACACGTGACGGGTTTGATTATTAAGTTGAGTAACTGGCATAATTACCCGGTTTTTCAAACCTTCTGTAACACCGCCGGTTCCAACGCTTATATCTCCCTGCAAAGCAGTAGTTTGCTGAAAATCCGGGTGGTTAGAATATAGGATAATTGGGTTCTTCCGTGTAAACGTATCTCTAAATACCTGCTGGTGTAAATCATACCAAACTTCAGTTTCCTGAGCAAATCTTTTTACTAAACTATCATTCTTTAGATAGTAATAAATTTCGAAGTGTGGTGTTTGAAACACTTTAAATTTAAGGTTCTTATATCGTACCTTATTTTGCCCAAAATATTGCGCACTTGCGGGAGAAACGGCTATAAAAACAAATAGTAACAGCAAGGAATAAAACAAACGCAGTGAAAGTTTACTGCGTAAAGGATCGATTTTTCTCATTTTACATTTTTTAGCGTTGTACCTAATTTACGGAAAATAACAGACATTGATTTTATCTTAAAATATATGCATATAAATATGAATAAGAAAATTTAATCAATATTGTTCGCCACCACTCTTTCTTTTTTCTTTCCTTAATTCTTTCCTGCTTTTTAGCGTATCATTTTTTGTTTCAGCCTTGTTATCTGCCGGAACCTTCTCCTTTGGTTTAGTTGCCGATTTAGATATTGGATCCTTTTTTTGCTCCTGACCATTCATTACTGCGGTTGTGTCAGCTTGTTCAACTTCCGGTATATATAAAGAATCAAATAGTAAGCTATCAACTTCTATGCTGTCTATAATTTCAGGTTCGTAATTTGGAGTAACACAATTATATTCTCTGTTGATTTTTACGCCTGGTTTCGGGAAAGGGCCAAGAGTTATTCCGGTTGACGGATCTTTGTAAACCTTTTCCATAAATTTTGCGAAAATAGGTAGGGCTGTCTTCGATCCTTCACCAGTTTGCGAACTTCTAAAATGTACGGTTCGTTCATCAGCACCAACCCAAACGCCTGTCACAAGATCCTTTGTTAAACCCATATACCAACCATCCACATAGTCAGACGATGTTCCGGTTTTACCACCAATTTGGTTACCTTTTTTGAAAAGATCCCATTCCCACAAAGCCTGAGAAGTTCCGCCCGGCTCTTCCATTCCTCCGCGTAGCATATACATCATCAGCCAGGCAACTTCCTCACTTATTGCTCGTTTTGCCTTAGCAGTAAATTCTTCTAATACATTGCCGTCTTTGTCTGTAATTTTTTGCACCAGAATTGGTTCAGTTCTCATTCCTTTATTCAGGAAAGTGCCGTAAGCCTTAACCATTTCAAAAACGCTTACATCATTTGGCCCTAAACTTACCGAAGGAACAGCTTTTAGTTTGCTGTCTATTCCGCAGGTATGCGCATATTCTACCACTTTATCTGCACCAACCTGTTCTGTAACCTGAGCTGTAACCGAATTTATAGACCGAGCCATAGCATGTCTCAACGTCATTTCCCGGTAGGAAAATGAGTAACTGGCATTTTTAGGTTCCCAATATTCGGTTTCATTTCCTTCCTGATATTTTATTTTTACAGGCTTATCCGTAAACCGATCGCAAGGAGTCATTCCTGATTCTAACGCAGCCAGATATGCAAACGGCTTAAATGTAGAACCTGCTTGTCTTTTTGCTTGCGAAACGTGATCGTATTTAAAGAATTTATGGTCAATTCCGCCAATCCAAACCTTTATATGTCCGTTGAAAGGATCCAAGGTCATCATTCCGGTGTTCAGTAACTTGGCGTAATATTCCAATGAGTCGAGAGTAGAAAAGTTAACTTCTTTCTGACCGCCATCCCAGCTAAACACTTTCATTTCTTTTTTCCGCGAAAGATAAAAATTGATGGAATCCGGGTTGTTATTAAACCGCTTCTTTAAGTAATCATACTTTGGAAGACGTTTAGCAGCATTAACAGCAAAATCAGGAATTTCTTTTTTCTCTGAATTTTGCCATGGATTTTGGTTTCCCCATTCATTTTGTAGGCGTCGCTGCAAAATCTTCATTTCACTGTCAACGGCCTCTTCGGCATATTTCTGCAATTTGGAATCAATTGTTGTATAAATTTTCAATCCACCCTCGTACAAATCATAATTATTATCCTCACACCATTGTTTAATCCAATCTGCTACCGCGGATTTTAAATATGATTCACCTTCGTTGCCTTCATCAAATTCTCCGGCTTTTGTTTCCATTGGCAGGCTGCTATATTTTTTATATTCAGCATCTGTTAAATACTTATATTTCTCCATCTGGGATAACACCACATTTCTGCGCTCCAAAGATTGCTTCGGATTTCGGAGGGGATTATAGGTTGTATTTGCTTTTAAAATTCCTATTAATGTTGCAGATTCCTGAACTTCAAGTTCTGAAGGTTGTTTATTGAAAAAGTGTTTGGCGGCAGTCTTTATCCCGTAAGTGTTTCCGCCGAAAGGCACTGTATTTAGATATAGGGTTAATATTTGTTGTTTTGTGTAAAATCCCTCCAGCTTTACCGCCGTCATTAACTCTTTGATCTTATAAATAATAGTTCTGAATCCAGGGATAATCTTAATGGCACCCTCAGATTTTTTGTTGCGGGTACGGTATAAATTTTTTGCTAACTGTTGTGTAATGGTACTTGCCCCACGTCTATCGCCGGTTGCTGTAGAGATTGTGCTGGATACCAGGGAACGGACATCTACACCCGTATGCTGGAAAAAACGTACATCTTCGGTGGCAACCAAAGCATCGATTACGCTTTTAGAAATTTTTTCATACTCAACGGGAGTTCTGTTTTCTTTATAATACCGTCCAATTAATTTTCCGTCGGCCGTGTACAACTCCGATGCAATGCGCATGTTGGGAGTTTTTATGTCATTAATATTGGGAGAATATCCAAATAACCATAAGAAATTCAGCTCAATAGCGCAGAAAAAGAGAATCACAAAATAAATTAATATCAGGCTGTATCGCAGCGGTTGGAATTTTATACTTCTGAACATGGAGTAAATATGTAAAAAATAGCTTTAAATAACGCAGTTTTAATCTTTGCGTTAGTATTGATAGAGCAAAGTTAAGCTGATTTGTTATACAAATTGCTTAAACTAATTTTTGAAATACCTTTTTTAACGCCGGTAAACAAAAAAATAATACTTTTGCCGCTTCAATTCTTGCTTTAATTAGTTAAAGCTAAGGTCGTCAACATAGAATGTGTTCCGGCACGTTCAGTTTCCACAATAATATGACAAAATCTTTCCTCCGCCTTTTCGATTTCAAACAAAAAGTAGATTATAAACTGGAGGTGCTGGCTGGGCTAACAGTGGCGCTTGCGCTGATACCCGAAGCAATTGCTTTCTCACTAATAGCCGGACTTCCTCCTTTAGTAGGTCTTTATGCGGCTTTTATGATGGGGTTGGTAACTTCTGTTTTCGGCGGCAGGCCGGGAATGATTTCCGGTGCTACCGGCGCTGTAGCCGTTATAATTGTTGCGGTTACTAAAACGTATGGAATTGAGTACGTATTTGCTACCGTGATTTTGGCTGGAATAATACAAGTATTAGTAGGAGTTTTTAAACTGGGAAAGCTTATTCGTTTGGTTCCTCATCCGGTTATGTTCGGTTTTGTAAACGGACTGGCTATCATAATTTTTATGTCGCAATTAGATCAGTTTAAGGTTTTGCAAAATGGCGAAATGGTTTGGATGACCGGTTCTGCATTATACCAAATGTTAGGTTTAGTTGCATTAACAATCGCTATTATGGTGGGTTTGCCTCGAATTACGAAAGCTGTTCCGGCATCATTAACCGCTATAGTAGTTGTATTTTTTATTGTAATAGGATTTGGCATCGACACAAAAACAGTAGGTGATTTGGCATCCATCAGCGGTGGTTTTCCGCCCTTTCATATCCCAATGGTGCCATTTACGTTTGACACTTTGAAGATTATTTTCCCGTACGCTGCTATTGTAGCGGGGGTTGGTTTAACAGAAAGCCTGTTAACCTTAAACCTGATTGACGAAATTACAGAGACGCGGGGAAGAGGTAATAAGGAATGTGTTGCGCAAGGGAGTGCTAATATTCTTTCCGGTTTATTCTTCGGAATGGGTGGTTGTGCCATGATCGGGCAAAGTCTAATCAATATTTCAGCAGGAGCCCGTGCTCGCTTATCCGGTATTGTAGCTGCTTTAATGCTGTTGGTGTTTATTATGTTTGGTGCTTCGCTGATAGAAAAAGTACCAATGGCTGCCTTAACGGGAGTTATGATTATGGTGGCGGTAGGAACTTTTGAATGGGTGAGTTTTAAACTCATCGGTAAAATGCCCACACACGATATTTTGGTTGGAATTTTGGTGGCCGGCGTTACTGTTTTACTACATAATCTGGCACTTGCGGTTTTGATCGGCGTGATTATTTCGGCGCTGGTATTTGCATGGGAAAGTGCAAAACGCATTCGGGCCCGTAAATTTATAGACGAAGCAGGAACAAAACATTATGAAATATTCGGGCCATTATTTTTTGGTTCTGTGAGTGCGTTTAATTCTAAGTTCGATGTATTAAATGATCCGGACGAAGTGATCATTGACTTTAAAGAAAGCAGAGTAGCAGATATGTCGGGTATTGAAGCTCTGAATAAATTGACGGAACGATATCAGAAAGTAAATAAAAAACTACATTTAAAACATCTGAGTGAAGATTGCCGCATTTTATTAAAAAATGCAGACCAAGTGATAGATGTGAATATCCTGGAAGATCCAACCTATCACGTGGCTACAGATTTAAAATAATATCATTTTTTCTTTAACGGATAATAGTAATAGAACCGGAAAGCTTTAAGCCGTTAAGCTCTGTTTGAATGATGTAATAATAAGTCCCGGTAGGCATTGGTTTTCCATTATTTGTGCCGTCCCATG